>JBELHE010000059.1:0-10114 GCA_042091575.1 Cryomorphaceae bacterium | reverse complement strand
AATAAGAGAAGCTTCTATTGTTGGTGAAGGTATTGGATTAGCATTAAGAGGATTTAGACCGATTGCAGAAATTCAATATTTAGATTATTTACTTTTTGCACTTCAAACTCTAAGTGATGATCTAGCCACAATGTCTTATAGAACTGTTGGTAAGCAAATTTCTCCACTAATAGTTAGGACTAGAGGTCACAGATTGGAGGGAATATGGCATTCAGGCTCACCAATTGGTATGCTTGTAAATTCATTAAAAGGTATTAGAGTTCTAGTTCCAAGAAATATGGTCCAAGCTGCAGGAATGTATAATTCACTTTTAAAATCATTTGAGCCTGCGATTGTTATAGAACCATTAAATTCATATCGATTAAAAGAAAAAGAACCAACCAATTATGGTGATTTTGGATTTAAAATTGGGAAAGTTGATTTTATAAGACAAGGATCCGATATTACTATAGTTTCATATGGATCAACTCTAAGGATAGTTGATAAAGCTTGCGATTTACTTAAAGAACATGATATTAATGTTGATTTAATCGATATTCAATCTATAATTCCATTTGATGTTGACAATGAAATTGTTAAAAGTTTAAAATTAACTAATAAATTAATGATAGTTGATGAAGATTTTCCTGGGGGAGCGAGCTCATATATTCTACATAAAATTTTAGAAATTAATAAAGGTTATGATTTTTTAGATTCAAAACCTATTACTTTAACAGCAAAAGAACACAGACCGCCGTATGGGAGTGATGGTGATTATTATTCTAAACCATCAATTGATGATGTATTTGAAACTGTTTACAAGCTAATGCAAGAGTATAATCCCACTAAATACGGATTAAAATTATCCTAATATTTCTAAAGCAAGCTGAGTTAGTATTTTATCTTCAATTGTTATTGAGTTAACCCCCTTTGACTTTAAATCAAAATCTTTAATTGTATTTAATACTTTGACAGTTTCTTTCATACTAATATTCATACTGGCATTTCTGAAATCATTTAAAAAAAAAAGATTAATCCCTGTTTTTTTAGAAATTTCAGAACTGGTTAATTTTTGAAGAGATTGAATTTGAAAAATTTTTAAATAGTAATTATACATATTTATTAAAACCAGTTGAATAGGATATTTTTTTGGATTTTTTGAGAAATAATTCGATATTTTAAGAACCTTTGATAGATTTCTTTTACCATATTGATTTTGTAATTCAAATAAATTATATTCATTATTTATTCCAAAATGATCTAAAATTAGTTTTTCATTAATTTCATTTTTATTTTTTTGGCTAATGCTTAACTTTTCAAACTCATTGTTTATTTTACTTAAATTATTTCCTGTAAGATCAGTGATTAATTGAGATGTTTTATAATCTAATTTGAAACCATTTGACCTTGCTATATAAATTACCCAAGACTGTAGTTGATTTTCATAGATTTTTTTAAAATTCAGTATCCTTCCATTTTCTTTAAAATAATTTATAAGTTTTGTTTTTTTTGAAAGACCAGGATCATTTGTAAATAAAACAATTAACGATGAACTAGGAATTGATGATAGATTTTTTAAATATTTGTCAATTTCTTTTAATAAACTATTTGATTCTCTAACTAAAAAAAGCTGTTTTTCACCCATCATTGGATAATTACTTGCTTTCAGTAATAAATCTTTAAAATTAATTTCATGACCATATAATATATGTTGATTAAATGATTTTAAATCATTAGGTAGTTTGTTCTTAAAAATTTTAATAAACACGTTGGCAAAATATAATTGCTCAGAATTTATAATATATAAATTACAGTTAACATTATTTGATATCGAACTAATCTCTTCTACAAAATGTTCTACATTTGAAATTATATTCATGAAAAAATTAAATTTTAATAATTATAGTTTTAAGTTTAAAAATAAAGATAGTAAACTATATGTGTTTGATATTATTAGAAAAAAATATATTGAATTGACCAAGGAAGAATGGGTTAGGCAAAATACTATTTCTTACTTAATAGACAATTTAAATATACCAAAATCACATATTAACGTTGAAAAAGAATTTATAATAAATAATTTGAAAAAAAGATTTGATATTGCTGTTTTTAATAATAATGGTATATGTTCAATACTTATCGAATGTAAATCCTATGATTTTAAATTAAATGAAAAAGCTATTGATCAATTATTGATATATAATAAATATTTAAAATCTAATTTCTTAATGCTAACAAATGGAATTAATCATTTATTTTTAAAAAGATCATTAAATAAAGTTGAAAAAATAAATTCTTTACCCTATTATATTGATTTATGAAAGTTGCTATTGTTGTTTTAAATTATAATGGATTAAATTTATTAAAAGTATTTATTCCCCAATTAGTTAAGAATTGTGGTGGAATTGACATTTATGTTGTTGACAACAACTCAGAAGATAATAGTATTGATTATATAAATAACTATTATCCAAGCATCAAAATAATTAGAAATGAAGAGAATTTTGGGTATGCTGGTGGCTATAACAATGCATTAGGCAAAATCGATACAGATTTATTTATTTGTTTAAATAATGATGCAACATTTGTCGAATATAATTCTTTAAATAATATAATAGAGGTTTTTAAGAAAAATTCAAATATTGTTGCTGCTCAACCAAAAATAATTAATTATTCAAATAGAAATTTTTACGATTATGCGGGTGCATCAGGTGGATTTATTGATATGTTTGGCTATCCATTTTGTAGAGGAAGAATTTTTTCAGAGATTGAAGATGTCTCAAAATACAATACTACCCGCGAAGTTTTTTGGGCAAGCGGATGTTGTTTAGTTATTAGAAAATCCTCTTTTGATTCTGTCAGAGGGTTTGATTCATCTTTTTTTGCTCACATGGAAGAAATAGATTTATGTTGGAGATTAAAAAATAAAAATTTTAGTAATAAAATTGTAGTCATTGGTAATTCAAATGTATATCATTTAGGAGGAGGAACTTTAAACTATAATACAGTCAATAAGCATTATTTAAACTTTAGAAATTCACTAATTATGCTTATAAAAAATTTACCAAAAAAATTATTTATTTTCTCATTATCAGGAAGATTTTTTATTGATTTACTTATATTTTGTTTTTCCATATTAACTTTTAAATTTAAACTAGCCACTGGCATCATTAAAGCTTATTTATATATCGCATTTAACATTCTTAAAATTAAAAGAAAAACATTAACTAGAAAATCAAATTTTAAATTCTATTATTGTAAATCAATAGTTTATAATTTCTTTATAAAAAGAAAAAAAACTTTTTCAGAAATTTAGGATAATTTTAACCTAAACTTTTTTTTTATTTTATAAATTTATAAAAATTAAAATCATGAAAAATACCTTTTTATATATTTTGAGTTTTGTTATTTTGTTTAGTTCATGTGTGTCTCAAAAGAAATTTGCAGAACTAGAAGCTACAAACCAAAACAATCTTAATCTACTTAATTCTGCTACAGTTAAATTAAACACTTGTCTCGACGAAAAAGCATCTGCTGAAGCAAGTATGAAAGTCCTTAAGGACCAAGTAGTTTTTTTAAAAACCAATAACCAAGATTTAATTAATAATATGGGAAACCTAACAACACTTTCGCAGAAAGGAGCTGAGAATCTAGAAAGGTCCCTGGAAAGTCTTCAAGAAAAAGATCTCGTTATTAGAACAATGCAAGATGCAGTAACTCGCAGAGATTCAGTAACTCTAGCATTAGTAACAAGCTTAAAAGGAGCTTTCATTGATATTAATGATAATGATATTGAAGTTAATGTTGAAAAAGGTGTTGTGTTTATTTCAATTTCTGATAAATTATTATTTAATAGTGGAAGTTATTATGTTTCTGACAGAGCCAAGGAGGTACTTGGTAAAGTCGCTCAAGTAGTTTTAGATAAGCCAGAAATTGAATTTATGGTAGAAGGTCACACAGATGATGTTCCTATTCAAAATGAGGTTCTTTTAGATAACTGGGATTTAAGTGTGAAAAGAGCAACTTCTGTCGTTAGAGTTTTACAAAATGACTTTGGTGTTCCACCAGAAAGAATGACTGCAGCAGGAAGAAGTTCATATATTCCAGTCATGGATAATGATTCTTCAGAGGGAAGAGCAAAAAATAGAAGAACCCGAATTGTTGTTCTTCCTAAGCTTGATCAATTTTATGAATTGATTGAAAAAGGAATGAAAGCAGCTTCTAACTAAACTCAAATAATTTATACAAAACTAAAAAAGGGGGATACTTGTGTCCCCCTTTTTTATTTTATTAATTTAAGTTTTGCAAATTTTAATAATACTTTTTTTTCCCCAGAATTTTTAAAATTGATAGTTGCCCTCGAATTTTCCCCATCCTCCTCTATCATCTTAACCTCTCCTTTTCCAAACCTTTCATGGAAAACAATATCATCAACTTTAATATTAATCTTAATATAATTTTGAGATAAATTATGTTTTTTTATTGATGATAAGGTTTTTCTTTTTTTAAAATCTCTAATTCTTAATAATTTATTATCAATATGAGTAGGTGCACTAATCCTGGATAAATTATTATTGGTATATTTTTTATCAATTTCAGAAAGAAATCTGCTAGGATCGCACTCAATAAGGTTACCCCATTTAAATCTTTGGTTACAGTAACTCAATGTCAAGTTTTTTTCAGCTCTAGTCATTGCAACATAAAAAAGTCTTCTCTCCTCTTCTACTTCTTCTCTTGAATTTATACTCATTATTGATGGAAATAAGTTTTCTTCCATTCCTATAACATAAACAATTGGGAATTCTAGTCCCTTTGCCATGTGTACAGTCATTAAAGATACGCTGTCTTTTGACACTTTCTTGTCGGTCTCAGAATATAACGCAACATCTTCTAAATATTTTGACAATGATTTGTCAGATTCAAATAATTCTTCTTGACCTTGTATAAAATCATTTATACCATTAATTAATTCTTCAATATTTTCAATTCTATTGAATGACTCTAGTGAACCTTCATTTTTATAAAAGTTTATAATATTTATTTTATTAATAATATGTGAAACAGTTTCATATGCATTATTATTTTTTGAAAAAACTTTAAATGACAGAATTTGATCTTTGAAGTTTTCTAATTTTTCTAATGTTCCCTTATTAATCCTTATTGCAGGGTCATTACAATTTGATATACTCTCAAACAGAGAGATTTGTTGTTTTTCAGAAACTAAAGTTAATTTATCTAGAGTCGTTTGCCCTATTCCTCTTGTTGGAAAATTTATAACTCTTCTCAAGCTTTCTTCATCATTAAGGTTTTCAACTAATCTTAAATATGCTAAAACATCTTTTATCTCTTTTCTTTGGTAAAATGAGACTCCTCCAAAAACTTGATATTCAATATTTATTTTCCTTAAAGCATCTTCGATTGATCGTGATTGAGCATTTGTTCTGTAAAGAACAGCAAATGATGAATTATTTAATAATTCATTATTTTTTCTTTCAAAAATATTAGAAGCAACATATCTTCCTTCATCAGAGTCAGAAAGAGATTTGTTAATTATTATTTTATCTCCATCATTATTTTCTGTCCATATAGTTTTGTCTAGTTTATATTGATTCTTTTGAATTAAAGAATTTGCACATTGAACAATATTATTAGATGATCTATAGTTTTGCTCAAGTTTATATGTTTTACAATCAGGATAATGTTTTTTGAAATTTAGAATATTATCAATATTTGCTCCCCTAAAACTATAAATGCTTTGTGAATCATCGCCAACAACACAAAGGTTTTGATATCTATCTGAAAGTGCTTTAATTATTAAATATTGAGAATAATTTGTGTCTTGATATTCGTCAACTAAAATATATCTGAATTTGTCTTGATATTTTGATAAAACCTCAGGAAATTTATTGAGTAGTTCATTTGTTTTTAGAAGAAGATCATCAAAATCCATTACTGAAGATCTGAAACATCTATCAACGTATCTTTTGTAAATAATACCAAACTCTGGTCTTTTAGATATTTTATCAACCTCAATCATTTCATTGTTATTGAAATAGTTTTCAACTGTAATAAAATTATTTTTAAGCGATGATATACGATTTCTTATTTGTTTAGTCTTATAGTTATCTTTACTAAGATTAAGTTCTTTAATAATATTTGAAACTAGTCTTTCAGAATCATATGTATCATATATTGTAAAATTTGTAGGATATCCAAGAAGTGAAGCCTCTGTTCGTAAAATTCTAGCAAAAACTGAATGAAAAGTTCCCATCCAAATATTTCTTGATTGAGATTCGCCTACACTTTCTGAAATTCTTTTTTTCATTTCTGAGGCAGCCTTATTTGTAAATGTTAAGGCTAATATATTAAATGGATCGATTTTCTGATTTATCAAATGAACTATTCTATAGGTTAGAACCCTGGTTTTTCCAGAACCTGCACCCGCAATAACAATTAGTGGTCCATTTTTATGAAGAACAGGAAGTTTTTGTTGATCGTTAAGTTTTTGAAGATATTCAGTCAATTTTTAAGTTTAACTGTTATTAATTTTTAAAGTTAATAAATTAAATTTGGGAAGTGAAAACAAATAAACTAAATACTTCAATTGAGTTTGTTAAAGGAATTGGTAAGTTAAGATCCAAATTAATTAAGGACGAATTAAATATTAGTTCATGTTATGATATGTTGTATAATTTTCCTTTTAGATATATAGATAGATCAAAATTTTTTAAAATATCTGAAATAGATAATGAAATGGTAAACGTTCAGATTAAAGGAGTTTTTAAAGATCTTAAATTGGTAAAGTTTTCAAACAAATACAGATTAGAGGGAAAGTTTTTTGATGGACAAAACTACTTAATGATTAATTGGTTTAAAGGTTTAAATTGGATCGAAAAATCCATTGATTTAAATTCTGAATATGTGTTATTTGGGAGATTGTCTTGGTTTAATAAAACACCAACGATGGTCCATCCTGAATTTGAAAAATTAAAGAAAATTTTAAACAAGGGTTTTGTAAAAATTAAACCAGTGTATCACTCAACTGAAAAACTAGTTAATCATGGAATTTCTAACAATTTTTTTATTAAAATGATAAAAAATATTTTAGAATATTTAGAAGATGAAATAAGTGAAAATTTAAACAAGGAAATAAACGAAAAATATAGTTTTTTCTCAACTAGAAAATCTTTAATAAATATTCACTTTCCAAAAAATTTTGATAATTTGAATATATCAAAAAATAAAATAATTTATGAAGAGTTTTTTTTTAATCAATTAAAATTTAATTTAATCAAGTTAAATAGAAAAAAATCTAATCCAGGATATTATTTCCCTTCTATCAGTAAAAAGTTTAAACATTTTTATAATAACAAGCTAAATTTTGAATTAACTAATTCTCAAAAAAAAGTATTAAAAGAAATAAGAAATGATTTTACAAGTAAAAAACAAATGAATAGACTTTTACAGGGAGATGTTGGTTCTGGAAAAACTATAGTTGCTATAATGTCAATTATAATTTCTGTTGAAAACAGTTATCAATCTTGTGTTGTTGCTCCAACTGAAATTTTAGCTAACCAACATTACAAGTTATTTATTGAATATTTAAATGATATTAATATAAATATTAAAATTCTTACAGGATCTACACCTAAGTCTCAAAGAAAATTAATACTAAAAGACTTAATCGAAGGAAATATTGATGTTTTAATTGGAACACATGCTCTTTTTGAGGATGATGTAAGATTTAAAAATTTAGCCTATGTAGTAATAGATGAACAACATAAGTTTGGCGTGAATCAAAGAAGTAAAATGTGGAAAAAGAATATTCCACCTCCTCATGTTTTAATTATGACTGCAACTCCTATCCCCAGAACTTTGACTATGAGTATATATGGTGATTTAGATGTATCAATAATTGATGAATTACCGCCTGGTAGAAAAGATGTTGTTACCGTTCATAGAAAAGACAAGAATAGATTAAAGGTTTTTGCATTTCTAAAAGATCAAATTAAATATGGAAGACAAATTTATATTGTATATCCGTTAATTGAAGAGTCAAAAAAAATGGACCTTAAATTTCTTGAAGATGGATATGAAAGTTTAATAAGAGAATTTCCTAACAATAAATACCAAATAGGCATCCTTCATGGCAAAATGAATAATAAAAGTAAAGACTATGAAATGAAGCGTTTTGTTGATGGAAAGACTAATTTATTAATCTCTACGACTGTAATTGAGGTTGGTGTTAATGTACCAAACTCCTCAGTAATGATTATTGAAAGTGCTGAGAGGTTTGGTTTGTCACAATTGCATCAATTAAGAGGAAGGGTTGGAAGAGGAAATTATGAAAGCTATTGCATATTAATGACAAAAGATTCTTTAAGTGATGATGCTAAAACAAGAATAAAAGCAATGACAACGACAAATAATGGTTTTAAAATTTCAGAAATCGATTTAAAACTTAGAGGACCAGGAGATGTCTTAGGGACAAGGCAAAGCGGAGATCTAGGATTTAAGCTTGGAGACATTGTTAATGATACTGAAATATTTAATGATGCTTTTAGTGACGTGAAAAAAATATTATCAAATGACTCTGGTTTAAAACTTGTGTCAAATAATAATATTAAGAGATTTTTAGTAAATTATTCAAAAAATAAATCCTGGAATATAGTTGGTTAATTAATTATTGATAATATATCTTTACATGAATGAAAATTTCTTTTAACTGGATATCGGATATTATTGATAAAAAATTAGATTTTGAAGAATGTGTTGAAATTTTAACGGATATTGGTTTAGAAGTTGAAAAAACGCATGTCTACTCGAATTTTCCGACAGATCTATCTCAATTGATTATCGGAAATGTTAAGGAATGTGTAAAACATCCAAATGCAGACAGGTTAAAATTGACAACTATTGATATTGGAGAAAAAGATTTTTTAAAAATTGTTTGTGGCGCACCTAATGTTAATATTAATCAAACTGTCATTGTTGCACCAATTGGAGCTAGTATAACATCTAACAACGGAAATTCTTTTACAATTAAAAATGCAAAAATAAGAGGTGTTGAAAGTAATGGTATGTTATGTGCTGAAGACGAAATTGGAGTAGGAAACAATCATGATGGCATTATTGTTTTAGAAAAAAAAATTAAGCCTGGGACAAGAGTTTCTAAGGTTTATAAACCATACACTGATAAAATCTTAGAAATTGGTTTAACTCCAAACAGATGTGATGCTATTTCTCATTTTGGAGTAGCTAGAGATCTTCGTGCTGCCGTTTCTTACAGAAGCGATAAGCAAGTTGAGCTCATTTCGCCATCAATTTCAAATTTTTATAATACAATAATTTCACCAAATCTTAATATTGAAATTAGCGACCCTAATGATTGTAGAAGATTCTGTGGATTAGTTATTGACAAGATAGTAGTAAAAGATTCACCTGAGTTCATAAAAAATAGATTAAAAGCCATTGGTTTAAATCCAATTAACAACATTATTGATATAACAAATTATGTTATGCATGAGCTTGGTCAACCACTTCATGCTTATGATAGAGATAAAATTAAATCAAACACTATTAGAATTAAAAAATTTAATAAATCAAATAAATTTATAACTCTTGATGCTCAACAAAGAGAACTCTCAAAAGATGATCTCATGATTTGTGATGAAGATTCACCTATGTGTATGGCGGGAATTTATGGTGGTTTAAATTACTCTGTTTCAGAAAATACAAAAACTATATTTCTTGAAAGTGCTTTTTTTAATCCCGTAACAATAAGAAAATCATCAAAAAAACATGCATTAAACACTGATTCATCATATAGATTCGAAAGAGGTGTTGATTTAGATAATACTGAATTTGCATTAAAACGTGCTGCGGCATTAATAGTGGAATTTTGTAATGGAGAAATAATAAGTGGTTTAATGGATGAATATCCTAAAAAAATTGAAGAAAAAAATATTGTATTAAATTTTAATAGTGTTGATAGTTTAATTGGTTTCAAAATAGATCGATTAAAAATAAAATCAATTTTAAACCTGCTTGATTTTAAAATTAATAATGTTACTGATATATCAGCAGGAATTACAATTCCATTCTACAGACCTGACGTAAATAGGGAATGTGATGT
>JBELHE010000058.1:0-10321 GCA_042091575.1 Cryomorphaceae bacterium | reverse complement strand
AGGTGAAACCGAAGATTATACTATTTCTGACCTTTCAGTTGCTCTTAACACTGGTCAAATAAAAACCGGTTCAATGTCGAGGTCAGATAGAATGTCTAAATATAATCAGTTGCTTAGGATTGATGAAGAACTTAAAGAAAAAGCTATATATCTTAAAAGAAAAGCTTTTAGTTTTTAGCTTATTTATTAAATTAGAGAGATGGGTAAAAATGCTAAATTAAATTTTGATAATAAAGAGTACGAATTCCAAGTTGTTATAGGTTCTGAAAAGGAAAAAGCTATAGATGTATCTTCCTTAAGATCAAAAGCTAACTTAATTACTATAGATCCAGGATTTAAGAATACGGGTTCTTGTAAAAGCTCAATTACTTTTCTTGATGGTGAGAAAGGAGTTTTGAGATATAGAGGTTATTCGATAGAAGATCTAGCTGAAAATGCAAGCTTTCTTGAAGTTGCATTTTTATTAATTTATGGCCAATTGCCTAATGAACTACAGTTAAATAAATTTCTAATTGATATTAATGAAAATTCAATTGTTGATGAAGATTTAAAGAAAATTTTAGAAAGTTTTCCAAAATCAGCTCATCCAATGGGTATTTTATCTTCCTTAACAAGTGCATTAATAGCTTTTAACCCTGAAAAAAAAATACGTTTAAATAAAAATTCTAATATTGAAGATGATTTAATGTATAATTCAATTGTTAAACTTCTAGCTAAGATTCCAATTTTAGTTGCTTGGGTACACAGAAGAAGGAAAGGTTTGCCTTTAGGGTATGGTAATTACAATACAGGTTATGTTGACAATATTACAAAAATGATGTTCCAACTACCAAATCAAGATTATATTAAAAATGATGTAATTATTAATACAATGAATAAATTACTTATTCTTCACGCTGACCATGAACAAAACTGTTCTACATCAACAGTAAGAATTGTTGGTTCATCGGAAGCCAGCTTATTTGCTTCTGTTTCTGCTGGTATTTCAGCGTTGTGGGGAAGATTGCATGGTGGTGCTAATCAGGCTGTACTTGAGATGTTGGAGGCAATAAAGAATGACGGTGGAGATACTAAAAAATTTATGGCTAAAGCTAAAGATAAAAATGATCCTTTTAGACTAATGGGATTCGGTCATAGAGTTTATAAAAATTTTGATCCACGTGCAAGAATTATAAAAAAGGCTGCTCATGACGTATTAAAGGATTTAGGAATTGAAGATCCAATTCTTGAAATCGCTAAATTATTAGAAAAAGAAGCATTAAATGATTCATATTTCACAACTAGAAAACTATACCCTAACGTTGATTTTTATTCTGGTATTATTTATAAAGCTTTAAATATTCCCAAGGAAATGTTTACAGTCATGTTTGCACTTGGTAGAGTTCCTGGATGGATTGCTCATTGGAGAGAAATGCGTATGAACAATGATCCAATTGGAAGACCAAGACAAGTATACACTGGTGAAAATCTCAGAACTTTTGTCCCTCTAAAAAAGAGATAAATTAAATTTGATTTATGGAAATTGAAAATATTCTTAGAAAAAATATTGAAGAATATTTATTAAAAAAGTATTCAATAAAATCTATAAATTTTGATATCTCAAGGACAAAAAAAGAATTTAAAGGTCAAGTTACTGTAGTCTTATTTCCAATAATTCCTTTAATAAAAAAATCGCCGAACGATATTGCTAATGAAATCATTTTATTTTTGAATGATAAGATTAAGATAGTTGAAGATTACAATGTAATTCAAGGTTTCTTAAATATAATTTTCAATGATAATTTTTTAGTAAAAATGTTGAATCAAGAAAAAAAAGAAATATCCAAAAAAAAAGATCTTTTTTTAATTGAGTTCTCCTCACCCAATACAAACAAGCCTTTACATCTTGGGCATATTAGAAATATCCTTTTAGGAGATTCCATTTCAAGAATCTTTAAGCATGTTGGACTTAATGTTCATCAAACTCAGATCATTAATGATAGAGGAATTCATATTTGTAAATCTATGGTTGCTTGGAAGATGTTTGGAAATAATTCAACTCCAAATACAGAGGGATTGAAAGGTGATCATTTTGTAGGAAAATATTATATTAAATATAATCTTGAATTTAATAGACAAGTTGAGGATTTAATTTTAAGTGGATTGTCGAAAGAAGAGTCTAACCAAAAAGCCCCTATTTTCATTGAAGCTAAAAAAATGTTGTTAAAATGGGAATCTAATGATAACGATGTTATGAAATTATGGAAAAAGATGAATGAATGGGTATATCATGGTTTTAATCAAACTTATAATAAATTAAATGTTCAATTTGATTCCATATACTATGAAAGTAAAACCTATTTAACTGGTAAAGACATTGTTCTTGACGGACTTAAAAATAAAATATTTTTTAAAAAAGATGATGGTTCAGTATGGGTTGATTTACGTAAAAAAGGATTAGACGAAAAAATACTATTAAGATCTGACGGTACTTCAGTTTATATAACCCAGGATATAGGAACAGCTTATTTAAGGTATAAAGACCACCCATCTATGAAGGGGATGATTTATACTACTGGAAATGAGCAAGATTATCATTTTGATGTATTATTTAAAATACTTAGCTTGATAGGTTTTCCTTGGTCTTCAAAGCTAAAGCACCTGAGCTATGGAATGGTTGATTTACCGAGTGGTAAAATGAAGAGCAGAGAAGGGACAGTAGTTGACGCAGATGATTTAATAAATCAAATGATACAAAAATCTAAGTCAATTTCTGAGTCTTTAGGTAAGATAAATAATTATTCTGAAGATAGAAAAAATGATTTGTATGAGACGATCGCTCTTGGAGCACTTAAATATCATATTCTTAAAGTAGATCCAAAAAAAAGAATTCTATTTGATCCAAATGAATCAATAGATTTTAACGGGAATACAGGACCATTTATACAATATACTTATGTTCGAATTAAATCACTTGAGAAAAAAAACACCAATAATAAGGATTTTCAAGACGTCAACTTATCTGAAAAGGAAAAAGAAATTATCATTCTTTTATCTGAATTCGATTCAATAACTTTTTCTGCTTATGAAAATTTAAATCCTGCTACTATTGCTAATTATGTATACGAGCTAGTGAAATCATTTAATTCCTTTTACCAATCTTCAACAATAATTGGTAATAGACCTATTAATAGTTTTAGAATTCAATTAGCTATTAAAGTTGGCAAACAAATTAAAAATTCAATGAACTTGTTAGGTATTGATTTACCTGAAAGAATGTAAAAAAAAACCACCCTATTAAAGAGTGGTTTTTAAATTATGATTAGTTGATATGGATACTATTTGTCAGTTACAGCAAGGTTGTAGATAACTAGACCAAAACCGATCTTGTTAACCGCATCACCTACGTTGTAAACAACTTCCATGTTCCAACCTAATGCATCAACGAAGTCATACCATCCGTCAGTACCGATCATATATCCAATCGGATAAATCGCCCAACCAACAAGCACAAACCATTTTAAAGCATTAAAAGCGTCTAGAACAGCACCCCCTGCTTTTTGAGCAAGTTGTCCAGCACTACCAAACCATAGGATATAGACTATCACAAAGTATGATAAACCGGAAACAGTTCCCCAAATAACAGCATCACCTAAACCTGATTCACCTACATATCCTGTAACTAACATTACAGTTGATAATAATATAAGGTTCCACATTAGGCTTTTTTGTGCTCCAGCTTTTTGAAGAATTAAGTAAAATTCAACACACATTAGAGGAACAGTTAAAATCCAGTCTACATATCTAAAAAAAGTAACTGAGTCACCTGAAACAGATGCATCTCTCATGTAGTAGTAGTGTACTGCTGCTATGAATGTGATAAGCCCTGACACTAGGATTGAAGTTCTCCATTTTGCACCACCAGCATCTAAAGATAAAAAGAAGAAAGCTGAAGCGGCCATCATAGCCATTGTGCCAATGAAAAAGGTAAAACTTACTAAGTCATTTGGAACATCACTTAGCAAGAATAAATTTAAAAAATTTTCCATAATAAATAATTAATTGGTTTTTATGAGCCCTAAAATAGAAAAATTATAATAAATAATTAATTTTATCTCAAAAAAAAACATTAAATGTTAAAAAAATCTTACTTATCAGCTAATAATTTATTCACATTTATAATTACTTCTTCCGTTTTTTCAATTATTCTTAGCATGTTTCTTCCTGAAATATATCTGTTGGGTTTTTTTTTGATTTTAGTTTTATTCTTTGGAATTATTCATGGAGCCAATGATATATATTTAATTTTACATGATAGTAAAAAGAATAAATCAATTTCTTCAACTACAATTTTTTATCTTTTTTCTGTCTTAGCTATAACATTGTGTTTTTTTAGCTTTCCGTTAATTTCTTTAATATTTTTTGTTTTATTTAGTTGTTATCATTTTGGAGAGCAACAGTGGACTATGTTAGATGATAAAAATGACTCAAATTTTTTCTTTTTTTGCTTTGGATTATTAATATTTTCAACATTATTTTTTTTTAATAAGAGTGAAGTAATAGAAATAGTATTAACAATTTCTGATTTTTCATTAAATCATCAATTTTTTGATTTTTTATTAATTATTGCAATTTTCTTCACACTAATTTTGTCAATTTTAAATTTCAAAAAAATAAGAAATCAAATAAGAAATCAAATAATTCTTTGCAGTTTGTTGTTAATTGTATTTAATCAATTAAGTTTATTTAATTCTTTTGCTTTATATTTTGTTTTTTTTCATAGTATACCGTCAATTAGTGAACAAACTAAATTTTTGTATGGATCGTCAAATATTTTATCTTTTAAAAAGTATTTTTTAGCAGCTATTCCATATTGGATATTTGCAATTTTGGGTTTGTTTTTGTTTTATTTATTTTTTTCAAATAATTTTACATTTTCTTTGGATATTTTCTTTTCATTTTTGGCTGCAATTACCTTTCCACATGTTATTGTTATTTATAAAATGAAAAAAATGTCTAATCATTAGATTTAGTTTTAAATTTGTATTAATGTTTAGTAATCTTTCAGAAAAATTAAATTCAGCATTCCATGTTTTAAAAGGTCATGGAAAAATTACTGAAATAAATATTGCAGAGACACTCAAGGAAGTTAGAAGAGCACTATTGGATGCTGATGTAAATTTTAAAATTGCAAAAGATTTTACTAATAAAGTTAAAGAAAAAGCAATTGGAAGAAATGTTTTAACAGATTTACATCCTGGACAATTAATGGTTAAAATTGTAAAAGATGAATTAACCGAATTAATGGGTGGTAATCAATCCGGAATAAATTTATCATCTGATCCATCGATAATCCTTTTAGCTGGACTGCAAGGAAGTGGAAAAACTACATTTAGTGGAAAGCTTGCAAATTATTTAAAGAAAAAGAAACAGAAAAACCCTGTACTTGTTGCATGTGATGTTTACAGGCCAGCTGCTATTGAACAACTTAAGCTTTTAGGGAATCAAATTGATGTTCCAGTTTACAGTGAAGAGGATAATAAAGATGCAGTATCTATTGCCAAAAATGCTTTAAAATATGCTGAGCAAAATAATTACAATCTTATAATTTATGATACAGCAGGTAGATTAGCAGTTGATGAAGTTTTAATGAACGAAATTAAAAATCTCAAAGTGATAACCAATCCATCTGAAATATTATTTGTTGTTGATTCAATGACCGGACAGGACGCTGTTAATACGGCAAAGGCATTTAATGATATTCTAAATTTTGATGGAGTTATTCTTACTAAGCTTGATGGTGATACCAGAGGAGGTGCAGCTCTTACAATAAGGTCGGTTGTTGAAAAACCAATTAAATTCGTTGGAACTGGTGAAAAATTAGAAGATTTAGATGTTTTTTATCCTGAAAGAATGGCCGATAGAATTCTGGGCATGGGAGATGTCGTTTCTTTAGTTGAAAGAGCTCAAGATGTTTATGATGAAAAGAAATCTAGAGAATTAAATAAAAAAATTGCTAAAAACAAGTTTGGTTTTGATGATTTTTTAAACCAAATTAATCAAGTTAAAAAGATGGGTAATTTAAAAGACACATTAAGTATGATTCCAGGTGCAAATTCAATTAAAGATTTGGATATTGACAATGATTCTTTTAAACATATCGAAGCCTTAATACGTTCAATGACACCTAAGGAAAGATCAACTCCAAAAATTATTGATCACAGCAGAAAAAAAAGAATTGCAAGAGGTGCTGGTAGAGATGTTCAAGAAATAAATTCCCTTATAAAGCAATTTGAACAAATGTCCAAAATGATGAAGATGGTTCAATCAGGTGGAGCTTCTAAATTGATGAATATGATGAAAAATTTTAAACAATAAAATGATAGTTTTAAACGGTAAAAAAACCAGTGATGAAATTAAGAACGAGATTACTGAACAAGTAAAAAATCTAAAAATAAATGGCAACCGCCCCCCACACCTAGCAGCTGTTATTGTTGGTAATGATGGTGCAAGCTTGACATATGTTGGAAGTAAGGTTAAAGCCTGTGAGAGAATAGGTTTTGAATCAACTTTAATTAGTTTAAATGCATCAATTTCCGAGAATGATTTACTTAAAAAAGTAAATGAATTAAATAACGATAATGAAATTGATGGGTATATTGTTCAATTGCCTCTGCCTAAACATATTGATACACAAAAAATACTAATGGCAATAGATCCAAATAAAGATGTTGATGGCTTTCATCCAACAAATTTTGGAAAAATGGCTCTTAATTTACCAACTTTTATATCTGCTACCCCTAATGGTATAATGGAATTATTAAAAAGATATGATGTTCCAACAGAAGGAAAACATACCGTTGTTATTGGAAGATCGGATATTGTAGGTAAGCCTATTAGTATTTTAATGGGCTTGAAAACTAAACCTGGAAACTCAACAGTTACATTAGCACACAGTAGAACTAAAAATATTGATAAATTAATCAGTAAGGCAGATATTATCATATCTGCGCTAGGTGTACCAAATTTTGTTAAAGCAGAAACTGTTAAAGATGGAGCTGTGGTTATTGATGTAGGAATTACCAGAGTTAAAGATAGCTCTGAAAAAGGATATAAGATTGTTGGTGACGTAGACTATGAAAAAGTTTCAAAAAAATCATCATTTATAACGCCAGTTCCAGGTGGAGTAGGACCAATGACTATTGCTATGCTATTAACAAATACTCTTCAAGCTTACAAGCAAAAAATAAATTAATTTATTTTACAAAAATTTTATTTAAATCCTTAAAAGATTTAAATTCAAGCGTATTTCCTGAGGGGTCTTTAAAAAACATTGTAGCTTGCTCTCCTGGTTGACCTTCAAATCTTATGTAAGGTTCTATAAGAAATTCTATATTTTTCTCTTTGAGTTTTTTTGAAAAACTATGAAATTGATCCCACTCAAGAACAACTCCAAAATGAGGTATAGGAACATCTTTTCCGTCAACAGGATTAGTATTTGTATCTTTTAACTTCATTCCCTTGTAATGAATAACTAATTGATGACCAAAAATATTAAAATCAACCCAATTATCACTACTTCTTCCTTCCTTACATCCCAAGATGTTTTTATAGAAATTTCTTGATTTTTTAAGATTATTAACTGGAATTGCTAAATGAAAAGGTAGAAGCTTATTTGTTTTCATATATGTTAAAATTAGTGATTTAATATAACCTAATTATAATCTATAATATATTTGTTAAATATGGAAATAAACTCTGAAAATTTACCTGTAATGGAGACCTTTTATTCAATTCAAGGAGAAGGTTTTCATTCAGGTAAGCCAGCATACTTTATAAGGATTGGGGGTTGTGATATCGGTTGTGGTTGGTGCGACGTTAAAGAAAGTTGGGACCACGGGGATCATGAAATAATAAATGTTGATAAAATAGTTTCGAATGTGGAATGTGATAATGGTATTGTAATAATTACAGGCGGTGAACCATTAATGTGGGATATGAATGTATTGACCAGTAAATTGAAAATAAATAAGAATATTGTTCATTTAGAAACATCTGGCGCTTATGATATCACTGGAAGTTGGGACTGGGTATGTTTGTCTCCGAAAAGAAAAAAACTTCCAAAATCGAATATGTACAAAATAGCAGATGAATTAAAAATCATCATATATAACAATTATGATTTAAAATTTGCAATTGAAGAATCCAAAAAAGTAAGTAAAGAATGTAAATTATTTATTCAACCAGAATGGAAAAGGTTTAAAAGAAATAAAAACATTATAATTGATTTTATTAAAGAAAATCCAAAATGGCAAATATCACTCCAAATTCATAAATTTATGGATGTCGACTAGTTATAAATTAAGTATTTTTTTCTTATATTTTTAAACCTATTAAGACCCCTATTCCAAGTTAGCTTAATTTCTTCAGCGCTCATACCATTTTTTATCTGAATTTCAAGTTCTTTATTTCCAGCGATTTTATGAAACCCACTCCAAAAAAAATTATCCTTGTCAGGGCTATAATTATATGCTTTTATCAACCATATAAGGTTAATGTTATTTAGCTCTTTTTCATTCCTTAAATCTATACCAAAACATTTTATTCCATTATGTTTTGGTTTTTTTGCTCCTAAATTTGGTTTAGGTATGAAGCTGAAAGATTGATTTTTCCAATGTGGAGATCCAAATATTTGAAATTGCATTTTGGTTCCTCTGCCAATACTAATTGGTGTTTGTTCAAAGAAGCAAAGAGAAGGGTAAAGATTTATAGATTTCAAATTTGGCAGATTTGGAGAAGGTTTAGATTTTAGTTCATATTTTAATTTTCTGTTGTAATTCTCCATCTCAATTATAGTTAATTTTACTTTTAAACCTTTTTTCAACCATTTTTCACCATTAATCATTTTTGCATATTCTCCTATTGTTAAACCATATAAAATTGGAACTGGGTGTAATCCAATGAAACTTCTTGATTCATTCTCTAACACTGGGCCATCAATATAATTTGCATTTGGGTTTGGTCTATCTAGCACAATTAATTCTATATTATTTTCAGCACAACTTTCCATAACATAGTGAAGAGTTGATAGGTAAGTATAAAATCTAACTCCAACATCCTGAAGATCGAATAGAATTAAATCTATATTTTTTAAATCTTTATATTTTGGTTTTTTATTTGACCCGTATAATGATAAAATTGGAATTGATGTTTTAGTATCAATAGAATTATTTATTATTTCACCTGCATCTGAATTTCCACGAAAGCCATGTTCAGGTGCAAAAATTTTTTTTATAGAAATATTAAGTTTTAACAGTGAATCAATTAAATGAATTTTTGAAGATGAGTTGTAAAATTTCGAACTTTGATTAGAAACCACAGCTATATTTTTATCTTTTAATAGATCTATATAGGAGTTTGTATTATTAATTGCTTCAATATTTATATTTTGTGAATAACTATAATGACTTAGAGCTAAAAAAAAATTAATTTTAGTAAATAAAACTAATATCCAAGATTTTGAAATTTGAAAATTTCTTGTCATTAAAAATTTTTTCACATAAAAGATATAAAAAAAGTATTTCTTCGCCTATTATTAAAATATCAACTTTATCTATTTCAATAAGTATAATAGTAATGATAATTGCAGTTTCAACCGGACTTGGCATTCAAAATGAAATTAAAACTAAATTTTCAAATATTTTTGGAGACTTATCTATAGACAGATATGAAAATGATTTATTTAACTCAGAAAAATTTATCGATAAAAACATAATACAAATAGATAGCATTAAAAAAATTAAAAATTTAAAATCTATTGATAACGTTATTTACAGTCCTGCTATTGTATCAAAAATAAACTCATTTGAAGAAATTATTTTAAAAGGTATATCAAATGAAAACTATTTTTTTAAAACTAAATTTTTATTAAATAAAATTGATAAAGTCGGTCTTAACGAAATCTTGATTTCAAGAAAATTATCTAAGAAATTAAATATTGAATTAAATGATAAATTAATGATATTATATTATCAATATAATTCAAAACCTAAAATACGTAATCTAAAAGTAGTTGGATATTTTGAAACTGGGATAAGCGAGTTTGATGACAAAATAATTATTTCTAATATTGAACAACTAAGGTCATTAAAAAAAATGAATATTAATGAGGTTGGAAGTTATGAGATATATTTTGATAAAATAAGTAAATCTGAAATTTATGAATTGGAGAAACATGTTCCACCTGATTTTGCTTTAAACTTTAATAAACTAAAATTTAGTGAAATTTACAATTGGATTTCTTTATTTGATTTAAATATTTATTTAATTATTGTTTTAATGA
>JBELHE010000057.1:0-10476 GCA_042091575.1 Cryomorphaceae bacterium | reverse complement strand
AGAAACTAAAAAAATATATGAAAATGGATTAACTGAAATAGAAAATGTTGAGCAACTTACAATAACAACTAGTTCAATTGAAAATTCACTTAAGTATGCTGAGAAATTTGAATTATTATCCTTAAATATTTTAAAACTTTTGTTGGGTATTGAACTAAGTGATGTTTTAATTCTAAAAGATAGTATTGAAATAATAGCAATTAAAAATATTAATCCATCACTAGTTAATCAGGAGTTTGACATATCAAAAAATATTGATTATCAAATAGCTCTAAACGCAAGTGAAGGAAATAAGAAAAAATTACTTATAGAAAAATTTAAATCCTTACCAACTATAAGCGCTTATATTTCTGGCTCCTACAATGGATACAACGAATCATTTAGAATCACTAATCCAAAACAGAATTGGTATGGTTCCTCACAGTTAGGAATTAACATGTCTTTACCTATCTTTAGCTCACTTAAAAGAACTGCTTCAACTCAAAAAGCAAAAATAGAATTGGATAAGGCACTTTTAAATTTAAAAGAAACTGAAAACACGTTAAGTCTAGAGCTTGAAAAAGCAAAAAATGATTACACATATTCAATTAATAATTATGAGACTGCGCTTAAAAATTTAACTCTTGCGGAAAGTATTGAAAAGAAAAATCAAATAAAATTTTATGAGGGCTTGGCATCAAGCTTTGATTTAAGACAAGCACAAAATCAGCTTTATACTATTCAAAATGAATACTTAGAGGCAACACTTAAAATTATTGAGAATAAAATTAACCTTGAAATTCTATTAAATAAATCATGAAAAAATATTTATATCTATTAATCATCCTTTTAATTAGCTGTGATAACGACAATAAAAAAACTATTGATGAA
This sequence comes from Cryomorphaceae bacterium, assembly GCA_042091575.1. GTDB lineage: Bacteria > Bacteroidota > Bacteroidia > Flavobacteriales > Flavobacteriaceae > Eutrophosalina. Next base: position 9,606 of record JBELHE010000057.1, on the reverse strand, counting down.
TTAATTAGCGAAGGAAATCTTGAAGAACTTCAACAAAGAAGATCTAGCTTGATTATTCAAAAAGGTCAAATTAATAGAGAGCTCGATGAGATAACAGAAGGAGTTTCAATACTTGATACTGCAAAGAGTTTTGTTTTGGTTAATACTGTTACTACCAAAAAACAAATTATAAATCACTATTCAAAATTTCAAGGCATAATAAAAACAGATCAAAACATGATACTGTATCCTGAGTACAGTGGAAGAATTACTAAAATTTATGTTGAAGAAGGTGACTATGTAAAGATAGGTCAAGCTCTTGCTAAAATTGATGACGGAGGGCTGTTCAATGAGCTTAAATTAGTTGAAAGTCAAACTAAGCTTGCTAAAACAATTTTCGATAGACAATCAAAACTGTGGGAGGATAAAATTGGTTCAGAAATTCAATATTTACAAGCAAAAACCAATTATGAGGTCCAAAAAAACAGATTAGAAAGTCTAAAACAGTCCCTTGAAAAAACAACTATAGACGCTCCATTTAACGGAACTATTGATGAAATTTTTATTGAGGTCGGTAATTTAGTTTCTCCTCCAATGATGCCAGATCAAGGCAATGCATTTCGAATAGTTAATTTAAGTGAATTATATGTTGAAGCTGTCATACCTGAAAATTTTATTGGTAAAATAAAAAAAGGTGCTGAAGTCTTAGTTGAGATTCCTGTTCTTAATAAATCTTTTAATTCAATAATAAAGCATTCGGTAAGTTCAATTAATCAATTATCAAGAACATTTAAAATTGAAGTTTCTGTGCCAAAAAATTATTTAGATCTAATTCCAAATCTTAATGTTGAGGTTAATATCCTTGATTATTCAAATACTGAAGCAATTTTAGTTCCCGAGTCTATAGTTTCTGAAGATTCTGAAAACAAAAAATTTCTGTTCACCATTGTGGATAATAAAGCTAAAAAGACTATTGTGGAAACCGGATATACCCAAAATGGAATGATAGAAATAATTAAAGGTTTAGATGTAAATCAAACAATTATTAATGAAGGCGGAAGAATAGTCAAGGAGGGTCAGAATGTTAAAATCTACAATACTAATGAATAAAGTAGATAAAGAATTTAAACCGTCTGTTTGGGCCATAAGTAAATCTAACATCATTTATTTTTTGATGTTTATATTTTTAGCATTTGGTATAAATGCTTACAATAATCTTCCAAGAGAAGATTTTCCAGAAATAATTACTAGTGAAGTGTTTATTAGTACAATTAACCCTGGAAATACACCTGAGGATATTGAAAGATTTATTACTGTTCCCTTAGAGGAAGCAGTAAAAGGTGTAAGTAATTTAGTTGATATAAAGTCCACTTCTCTAGAAAATTACTCAATAATTAGTTTAGAATTTGACGAAGAAATTGAAATAGAACTTGCAAAACAAAAAGTTAGAGATGAAATTGATTCTGTTATTTCAGGTGAAGACTGGCCAACTTTTAATAATGTAAAGGTAGAACCTGATATCCTAAGTATGAGTCTTGCAGAGGAAATGCCAATATTAAACGTTAATATTCAAGGTGATTATCCAACTGAACAACTAAAAAAATATGCTGAAGTCCTTGAAGATAGAATTGAGAAACTAGACGAAATCAAAGAAGTGGTTATTTTAGGTGCCCAGGACGAAGAAATAGAAGTTGCAGTAGATATTAAAAAAATGACTGCTGCAAAAGTAAGTTTTGAAGACATCTTAAGTTCCATTGCATTTGGAAATAGGACTATTGCTGCTGGTAATATTGTTTCAGATGGTCAAAGAAGGACAATTAGAATTATTGGAGAGATTGAAAACCCAGAAGATTTAAAAAATTTTGTTGTTAAAAATGAGTTTGGTCCAGTCTATTTGGATGATGTTGCTGTAATAAATTTTAAAGAAAGTGAGAAGAAAAGCTATGCTCGTGAGTTCACAAAAAATTTAGTTTCGCTTGCTGTCAAAAAAAGATCCGGTAAGAACCTGATTAATGCTGCCAATAAAATTGATGTCATAGTAGATGAAGTTATAAAAAATGAATTTCCATCGGATTTAGAAGTAGTTATAACTAATGACATGTCTAACAGAATTATAAGCCAAGTTGATGATTTAGTTAATAATATTTTATTTGGAATTTTTTTAGTTACAACTGTACTAATGTTTTTCCTTGGTTTTAGAAATGCATTGTTTGTAGGATTTGCAATCCCTATGTCAATGTTTATGTCATTAATGATTATTTCTGCTTTGGGTTATAGTCTAAATACAATGATTTTATTTGCCCTAGTTATGGGTCTAGGGATGCTAGTTGATAACGGAATTGTAGTAGTTGAAAATGTATATAGATTAATGGAAAAAGATGGGCTTTCTAGACTTGAAGCTGCAAAACTTGGAATAAGTGAAATTGCATATCCAATTATTGTTTCAACAGCAACAACAGTATTAGCTTTTGTTCCACTTGGATTATGGCCTGGCACCATTGGTCAATTCATGATTTATTTACCAATTACTCTTTCCATTGTATTAGGATCATCTTTATTCGTTGCAATATTTTTTAATTCAATGCTAGTTTCAAAATTTATGAGTATTGATGAAAAAAATCTTTCAAAAAAAGATTTAGTTAGACTAACATATTTTTTGTCTGGTATAGGTTTATTATTATTTATAATTGGTGGTAATGCAAGAGGTTTTGGAACATTATTTATTGTAATTAATATCTTCTTCTGGTTATATTCCTATTATTTAAAATCAATTGCTTTAAAATTTAGAACAATATTTTTAGGATGGCTTGAAATTAAATATGAAAAATTTTTAAGATTTGCGTTGAAAGGATGGAGAGCATTTGCTTTTCTTTTTGGTACAATCCTTTTATTGTTTTTAACAATAATTCTTGTTGGAATTGCAGGCCCAAAAATAGAATTCTTTCCAGATAATGAACCCAACCAAATAATCGTTTATGCAGAATATCCTCAGGGAACAGATATTGAAAAAACAAATAATATCACAAAAAAACTTGAAAATGAGGTGCTACAAGTAGTTGATGATAAAAAATATTTTGATGGAAATAAGAATTTTATGATTGAATCTATGCTTGCTCAAGTTGGTGAGGGAGCTGGAAATCAGCAAAATGATTTTGGATCTCAAGCTGACATGCCGCAAAAAGCTAAAATTACTGTTACGCTAAGAGAGTTTAAATATAGAAATGGATTTTCAAGTGAAGATTTGAGAAGTGATGTTCAAAAAAAATTAAGTGGAAAATATCCAGGATTAGCTGTCTCTGTTGAAAAAGATGAAAATGGTCCACCCGCCGGATACCCTGTAAATATTGAAATAAGCGGTAAAAATTATTTAGAATTAATTCAAACTGCCGAAGAAATGAGGATTTTTATTAATGATCAAAAAATAGCGGGAATAGAGGAATTAAAAATTGATGTTAATAAGAATAAACCTTCAATTCAAATAGAAGTTGATAGACAAAAAGCAGGTGAACTAGGTATCAATCCTAGTCAAATTGGACTTGTTTTGAGAAGGTCACTTTTTGGTGAAAAAGCTGGCATTTATAAGAAAGATGGAGAGGATTATGATATTAATGTTAGGTTTAATAAAGAGGATCGATATGATAAATCATTACTTTTTAATCAAAATGTAATTTTTAAGAACATGAATAATGGACAACTGGTAGAAGTTCCTATTGCATCTCTAATTAAGTCTGAAAATATCGAAACCTATAGTGCTATAAAGCATAGAAACTTAACTAGAGTTGTTACTTTATACTCCTCAATTTTTGCAGGATATAATGCAAAAGAAATAGTTGATCAAATTAAGTTTCAATTGGACGGATTTGAAACATCAGAAAATATAAAATATAAATTTACTGGTGAAATAGAGGAACAAGACAAGAATCAAGATTTTTTAAATACTGCTCTTATAATGGCCTTAATGCTTATTCTATTATTGCTTGTTTTTCAGTTTAATTCAATAGTAAAACCATTAATAATAATATTATCTATTTTCTTGAGCTTTATTGGTGTTTTTCTTGGTCTTATAATTTTTGATATGACTTTTGTTATTATAATGACAATGTTGGGAATAATATCTCTTGCTGGAATTGTTGTAAATAATAGTGTTGTTTTAATTGATTATACGCAGCTTCTACTGGACAGAAAAAAAGCAAATTTAAATATTGAAAAAGACAGTATGTTACCTAAAAATGAAATTTATGAATCAATAGTAAAAGGTGGGAAAGCTAGATTACGACCTGTTATTTTAACTGCCATCACGACTATTCTTGGTTTAATTCCGCTAGCAATTGGTTTAAATATAGATTTAATGAATTTATTTGTAAATGGTAATCCTAATGTATATATAGGTGGTGATAATGTAATCTTCTGGGGACCTTTAGCGTGGACTGTTATTTTTGGACTAACGTTTGCAACTTTTCTTACTCTTGTAATTGTCCCAGTAACATTCTATATAAGTAAAAGACTAGCTCTAAAAATTCGTAGCTTTAAGTTAAACTAATTGATTATTAATTTTTGTTAGATATTTGTATATATGTATCGTACTCATAATTGTGGTGAATTAAGAAAGTCTGATATTAATTCTGAAGTTATACTTTCTGGATGGGTACAAAGGATTAGAAATAAAGGTTTTTTAATTTGGATCGATCTAAGAGATAGGTACGGAATCACTCAGATTTTAATTAATTCAGAAAAAACACCAATTAGTGTAATTGAAACTGCTAAGTCATTAGCAAGAGAATTTGTCGTCTCTGTAAAAGGTAAAGTTATTGAAAGAGAAGCCTGCAATGATAAGATTGCTACAGGCGAAATTGAAATATCTGTTGAAAATATTGAGATATTAAATAAATCTGAAGTTCCTCCTTTTACCATTGAAGATGAATCAGACGGTGGTGACGAGCTTAGAATGAAATACAGGTATTTAGATCTTCGAAGAAATCCTGTTAAAAACAATATAATTTTTAGAAATAATTTAAGTTTTGAGATCAGAAAATATTTAAAGGATAACGGATTTATTGATATTGAAACACCTTATTTAATAAAATCAACACCTGAGGGAGCTAGGGATTTCATTGTTCCCTCTAGAATTAATCAAGGTGAATTTTATGCATTACCGCAATCTCCACAAACATTCAAGCAGCTTTTAATGATAAGTGGTTTTGATAAATATTTTCAAATAGTAAAATGCTTTCGTGATGAAGACTTAAGAGCTGATAGACAACCAGAATTTACTCAGATTGATTGTGAAATGTCATTCGTTAATCAAGAAGATGTTATTTCAACTTTTGAAGGTTTAGTTAAGCATTTATTTAATAAATGTCTTAATATAAATCTTAATAAATTTAAAAGGATTTCTTATAACGAAGCAATTGAAAAATATGGTTCTGATAAGCCCGATACTAGATTTGAAATGGATTTTTTTAATTCAAGTAAAAAAGCAAAGGGGAACGGATTTAAAATTTTTGATGATAGCGAAGCTATTTATGGGTTCAATATAAAATCTGGTCCTGAACTTTCTAGGAAAGAAATCGATTCTTATACTGATTGGGTAAAAAGACCACAAATTGGAGCACTTGGATTAATTTGGATTAAACACAACTTGGATGGTTCCATTAAATCTTCTATTGATAAATTTTACAGCTCTGATCAATTAAAAGATATTACAAAATCAAATCCAGGTGAAATAAGTTTTATTATATCTGGAAATAAGAAAAAAACACTTACTCAATTAGGAGCCTTAAGAATTGAAGTGGCTGAAAGGTTTGGGTTAAGAAATAATAGAGAATTTGAAGCTCTTTGGGTAACTGATTTTCCACTATTTGAATGGGATGAAGAATCAAAAAAATATCACTCAATGCATCATCCTTTTACCTCTCCAGTTGATGGTATAATTAATGAGGATCCTTCTAAAACATTTGCTAATGCCTATGATTTAGTAATTAATGGAAATGAAATTGGAGGAGGATCGATAAGAATTCACAATAAAGAATTACAACAAAAAGTTTTTTCAATTTTAGGCTTTTCTGAAAAAGAAGCAATTGATCAATTTGGATTTTTATTAAATGCTTTTAAGTATGGTGCGCCTCCACATGGTGGAATTGCTTTTGGATTAGACAGACTTGTTGCAGTAATGAATCATGATGAGACAATCAGAGATTATATTGCATTTCCAAAAAATAATAGTGGAAGAGATGTTATGATTGATAGCCCATCAAAAATTGATAATCAGCAATTAGATGATTTGAATATAAAATTAAAATAAGTTTTGTTTCTTAAAGTTTGTTTATACTTAATTTTTATATGTGATATGGTAATCCTTTTTTATGGATTATATATAAAAAGTTCCGATATAATTTTTGGAGAAAAATTGATAGGTATTAGTGTTCTTGTTTTTTGCTTTTTGTTCATGCCTATATTTTTGTATTATAGGTACAGAAATAAAAAATTAGATGATTACTTATATAAAGACTAATTATCTTTTTCCTTTCTTTTTTTAATAAAAAAAGCATCAATTAAAAGTTTACATTCCTTAGACATAATACCAGATGCTACTTTTGTTTTAGGGTGTGTTTTTGTTCCAAGAAATTTATAACCTCTGTGAGGATCGCTAGCTCCATATACCAATCTAAATAATTGAGCCCAATACATTGCTCCAGCACACATTTGACAAGGCTCTAATGTAACATACATAGTACATTCATTCAAATATTTTCCGCCAATATGATTAGATGCTGAGGTAATTGCTTGCATCTCAGCATGAGCAGTAACGTCATTAAGTGTTTCAGTTAAGTTGTGACATCTAGCAATAATTTTATCATTAGAAACAACTATTGCACCAACAGGTACTTCATTTTTATCAAACGCAACTTTAGCTTCCTGTAAAGCTTTTCCCATAAAGTACTGATCTTTTTGTTCTTGATTCATTAACTAAGTTTTTTATACCATTCCAATGCTAACCCATCAGTCAAACTTGCTATAAAACAACTAACATCTAAAAGACTAGAATACAAATCAGTATTTTTATTTAAGTACTCTTTTGGAATACATTCTAAAGCTAATTCATCAAATGCATTAACTTTATCTTCTCTCCAATTAATAACTGAGCTTGTAAAAGTTTTTAATAAAAAATTTAATACTTTATATCCAGTAATTTCTTTCTCAATAACCTCTTTTGATTTATATACTTTATCAACACTAATCTCAATGATACTATCCATTTGAGATTTATATTTTGAAAGTGACATTAGAGAATTTTCCAATTGTCCCGCAAGAATTTTATCTTCATTTTCAATAAAAATCATAACAGCTTCATTAATTAAGGTGTTGATCGCAAGTGCTCTTAGATAAGCTATTCTTTGAGATTTAAGTCTCATTGAATTATATTTTTTTTTATCAATAGATTCACTCACAAGTTTAACTAAATATTCAAGTGCATATTCTTCAGGTATCCAATCTAAATTTATACCATCTTCAAAATCAATAAGTGTGTAGCAAATATCATCTGCAGCTTCAACTAAATATGCTAAAGGGTGCCTGTGATATAGATTATTTTTTATCTTAAGACCAAGCTCAATTGCAACTTCATCAAAAAAATCAAATTGACTTGAAAAATAGCCATATTTCTTATCCTTAATATGCTTTGTAGGTTTATCAGGAAGCGAGCTCTTTGGATATTTAGTAAAAGCTCCAAGAGTTGCATAGCTTAACCTTAATCCACCTGGTGATCCAGATTTGCTTTCTGTTAAAATTTTAAATCCATTAGCATTACCTTCAAACGTACAAAGATCATAGTATTGAACATCTGTTAATTTATCTTTGTGTTTTAAACCATCTCCAATTTTATAAAAATCCCCAATTGATGATTCGCCACTATGTCCAAAAGGAGGATTTCCAATATCGTGAGCCAAGCTTGCAGCAGCAACTATACTCCCAAAATCATTTATTTGATAACCATGGATTTGATTTAAATAAGGGTATTTTTTTAAAATATGCTTTCCTACTATTCTTCCTAAACTTCTGCCAACTACCGAAACCTCGAGACTATGAGTTAGTCTTGTGTGTACAAAACTTGTTTTTGAAAATGGAATTACTTGAGTCTTGTCTTGGAGAGATCTAAAGAAAGATGAAAAAACTATTCGGTCATAATCAACATCAAATCCAACTCTTGTATTGTCTTGTTCAGCTCTTAGTCGTTTTAAATTGTCACCGTGTCTTTTTAAGGACAATAGATTTTCCCATTTCATAAATGCAATTTAATATTTTTAAAGGGGAAAAATAATACTATAGTTAAAATACTAAAGCCTAATTTTCATTAGCCTTGCAGCAGAACTACTTTTTTCATCTTCAGATGTAATCCAAAATGTATTAGAATCTATTATTTTAACTGCCTCAACCTGTGTTTTACCAATTGGAATCTCATACATTTCAATTTTATAATCTTTTTTATTTTTTAATGAAAAATCTTTAATTTTTAAAATATAGTATTCGTCAAAAGATATTGTACTAGTTAAAATTAAAAGTTCATTTTCTTGGTCATAATCACCTCCTGTTATAATCGATTGTGTATTTAAGCTTCCAATTTTTTTTGCTTCATACTCGCCACCATTTTTTGGTAACGAATAAATATCTGTCTTTTTAGTAGCTCTGTTTTTTGTGAAAATTATAAGAAATTCATTTATGGAAATAAGTGCTTCAGCATCAAACTGAGATAGTTTTTTATATCTAAAATCATTTTGTTCGGGATAATTAAATTTTATAATCTCTGGGTCAACAACTGAATTTTTATCTCTTGGTATTTTAATTACAGATAAATTTTTTCTGGTGTCGTAGTTATTTCCCATGTCAGCAACATAAATAAACTGATCATCTTGAGTAATATCTTCCCAATCATTATTTTTAACTCCAGTTATTTTTCTCTCTGATACAATCTTTCCTTTTTTATTTAAATAATATAGTTTAGGTTCTCCACCTGAGTCATTGTGTGTGATAAACTGGTTGCCTATAATTTCTAAACCAGAGGTTTCATCAATTAATTTCGATAAGCTAATGTCCTTGATGATTTTCTGAGAAAATGAAAAGTTAAAAATCATTAGAGTTAATAATACTATTTTCTTCATTTAATAATTTTGTTCCAATCTACTAATTTAAAATTTTGCTTCAAACCATCATTGTCATCGTCTTGTGCAATAAAAAAACCATTCGGAAATTTTGAGGTACGTATAGATGAAACATCTATTCCATCTGTTTCAGTAGTCCCATCAATTAACTCATTTGAAACTATTCTAAAAAATGTTTTTGCTTCTAGTGATTCTCTGTCAATAATTAAATATCCATTTGAACCTTGAACAGATGCTATTAAAAACCCTTTTCCATCTCCATCATCTCTTATTGTCAAACCTTCAAAATCAGGCTTAAAATATTTATTTTTTTTAAAAATCAATTTTCTATCATCACTTAAATTAGGATTAGCATTCAGTTCCCATATTCCTCTTCTTTCTTGACCTATATAAACTTTTCCTTTAGTTTCATCAGCAACTATACCTTCAACTAAAGAGGAAAATCTTAATTTTCTTTCAAATTTAATTTCGG
>JBELHE010000056.1:0-10504 GCA_042091575.1 Cryomorphaceae bacterium | reverse complement strand
TATTAATACAATTATCCTGATAGTTCAGAACCCCATCATTATCATTATCTCCAGTATCACAATTTAAATTGTAATATGTACATAATATAACATCAATCTGGTATAATATAGAATTCGCTACCTCCTCGGTATATTCGGGATAATCACCATATCCACTACCTGCCATATTTTCCCATCTTCCTTTGTTGCCATCCTGATTTTTCCCTAACCCATCAATTTTATTAAAATATGCAACAAACTCTTCTTTATTTTTAGGAACTTTTGACCTGTAAAACTCAATTCTTTCTTTAATTGCATCAGACAATGGTTTCTCTTTTAATTGATCTTTTACAGATTTAGATGGAATAAATCCCCAAATGTTGAATAAAGGAGCCATATTAACATTTAACACATTTGATGCATCAACAATAATTTCATCCCTTTCAATCCAATAATTAACAGAATTATTTTCCAATCCTCTGTCATAGTAGACTTTGTGAATCTTACCAACACCATCCCAGCCAAATAAGGCTGCTATTTCTGCATATTTTGCATGACCTCTAGTCTGATACATTAATTCATTACCAAGAAAACCATCCTTACCTAAGTTAAAGCTTCTTGTTTCCCAATGCATTCCTTTACCAGATCTAAAATTTGGAGAAATAAACCAATCTAGCATTGCTTCTTCCCTGTTAAATCGTTGTTGTAGGGAATATTCTAGAGATTTGTCAATATCTTCACCAAAGACCTGATTATACACAGCCACAGCTGGAAAATTTACATTACTTTCTCCCTCATCAGGTAATGTTGGCATTCCAGCAACATGACCCATTTCATGAAGAATAATATAGTGTTCTCCACCATAGCCATTGTTTCCACCAGCATAAATTTTTTCTTTATCAAATGCATTATTTATAACATGAGCATAATCATCAACGTCATTTTCAATCGCTTCATAGCCATATAAATACATTGGATACGATGCTCCAGCCCATGTTCCACCTACAGGGTTCATACGATCAAAACGAATATATTCTTCTCTTATTCTTTGCTCAGGTCTACCTAAAATATCTTGATAAACTTGAAATGTTTGACTCCATTTTTCTAATAACTGAGTTGGATCACCTACTTTATCATCAATATGTTTAGCCATTGGGTAAGTAACTGTTGTTAAGAAGTTGTCTGATTGCCAATCAACCCATTTAACATAGTTATTAGCTAAATCTGATTTATAGGTTGCTAAATCCGTTTTATTTCCAGTTTTAATAGAAAAATGAGGCATTTTAACAACATTATCGAGTGTAATGTCAATGTTTCCTAGATTAGTATTTTTAGGTACTTTAATATATATAGGACCTCCGAAAGGACTTGCAATTTTAAATTCTTGTGAAGTTATTTTGAATTGTTTAGCAACATTTTGGAATCTATTCCTTGTACCTGAACCTAATGTAAATTCAGATGTACCAATAGTTACGATCAAATTTGAATTAATTGCTGATGCACCAACCTTAACATTAATTAATTCTCCAGGCGGAGCATAATACCCTGTCATTCTATAAATTGTATTTTGACCGTTTATAACATATTTAGGGTCTGTATTATAAGTGGCATTAATATTTACAGTTGGATTTAATCTTGGTGCAGCAGAAGCAACGGGACCAGGCCAAATATCAGCATCTTCATATTTAAGATTTACAAATGAATCTGTATTTATATTTTCTTTTGTAAAATAATTATCGTGTAAGGATTGTTGTAATTCAACCTGTATAGTAGTCTCTTCATTGAAAGTATTTGGATTAACAGGGTCACTATCCTTGAAGATTGGTTCATTTTCGGTTGCATATGCATCCATAAAATTCTTTATTTCATCAAAAACAGAATCATATTTATCATCCCAATTATCTAAAAATTTAGTTAAATTTTCTGCCTTCTCTGTATCAGACATTGTATTAGTGCCATTAATATGGTTTGTGAATAAGGTCAGTACATTTTTGATAATATTTATATCTCCAGGCTTTTTCGGAGAGTATATTTTAAGATTATTAATTAAAAAAGTGCCACCTACAACATGTTCACCATCGCCTTGGTATTCATTTTCAAAATGTGTAATCATTGTTTTGTCAACACCAACTTTAATTTGATTACTTTTAATTGCATTTTTAAAGTACTGTACTCTTATATCTCCACCCTCAGAGCCAGTCAGTATTGAGTCATCATCAAAAACATGAGAACTTTTTGTTCCATCAATATTAAATATTACACCTGGACTAGCACTATCAATATTTATTACCATTGAAAAATCAACAACAGTATCAAAATCAATAAATTTTGCATCTAAAATTTGACCTGCAACATCATCGTCAGGATTTTCTTTTCCTCCTGCAAAAACTCGAATTCTTAGCCGATCATTTTCAGATTCTTTAAAAAGATTGATAGTAAAACCATTTTTAACCTGTCCAAAATCACCCATTGAAAATATAGTCCTCCAATACTCTTTATCATTATTACTTTGATAACCCCAGTTACCATCAGAGGGGACAAATATTTTAAATTTTATTTCTAAAGATTTATCCTCTTGGATTGAGTCATTAAGGGATTTAGGAAGGGAGAAATATCTATAAGATTCTAGTTTTAAAAACTTCTCATCATTCTTTGTAATAAAATTTGAAGATTCTAAAGTCTTGGGAAGACCACAAACGTCAAAACCTAATTTATCAGAAATTGCTTTACAATGGTCAGTTCCATATATAAGTTGTCCATCAGAATATGTTATCTCACAGCAACTTAAAGGATTGTAAGAACCATGAAATGTATTAGTTGTGTCATCTAAATCATTTGATAACGGATAGGTTGCTATCTGAGAGTTAAGATTAAGAAAACATATTAGTGAAAAAAAAATAGTTAGTTGTAAAATTTTCACGATATCTAAAATAATGATTTTTTTTAGATTTATAATTTATCAAAACATAAAAAAACCCCCAATGTAGGGGGTTTATTTTTTTAGTTAAACAAAAATATTTTTACTCAGAGGTATAGACCTTTATGGTTTTTCCAGCAAAAGAGTCTATAAATTCAGAATATTTATTAGAATTATTAAACCACGGCTGTGATTTTGGATTAGAAAAAACTGATTCTCTTCCCCTCAGCCAATCGCCTAAATTATTTGATCTTGCCACCATGTAGTGAGTAACACCTTTTTCAGCTCCACTTATAGCTTCGTGTAGTTCGATAGTACCATCAAAATTATCTGAGTTTGCTTCAATAAAATCAGCTGCAAGAGCTGCAAACTTTGGTACATCAGTAACTTTTACACTCCAAACATTAGAATATTCATAACCTGCTTTGGAAGGATCAAAAATTAATGGGGATGCAAGAATACTCGAAACTGGCGTAGCAACAGATTCAAAAATTTTATTGACTAACATGCTTTCAGCAAATTCACCAGGTCCACTACCCCAACCTTTGAGGTAATCAGCATTTTCTGCTAAAAAGCATAGTTGATGACTAAAGCCCGCTTCAGAATTCGCAAAAGCTATTTCAAATAAAAATACTGTAAATGGATTTTGAGCCATTTCATCAGCATTCATTAACATATCGATTGCTTCAACAAGTTCAGTAGCTTCTGATTCTTTTTCAACCGAAAAATTATAACACATCCAATAAGATTTATCTTGAGCAGATAGATTTATCGATGTTATTAAGACTAATAATAATATGATTTTTTTCATTTTTCGAATATATAAATTTTTGTTTTAATTAATCTTTATTTATTCCTTGTTTTTAACTCCGTTATTACATTATTTATTTTAAAGCCTTTTTTTTGAAGAATCAATAAAAAATGAAATAAAAGATCTGCAGATTCTTCAATAAAAAGCTTGTTGTCTGTATTTTTTGATGCAATGACCAATTCTGTTGCCTCCTCACCTACTTTTTGAGCAATCTTATCAATACCTTTATCAAACAAAGTAGAAACATAACTACTTGAACTTGGGTTTGAAACCCTTTCTTGAATTATATCCTCTAATTCATATAAAAAATTCTTTTCATTTGCTTCTTCCCAACATGTATCATCACCCTTATGGCAAGTAGGACCCATTGGACTTACTTTAACTAACAAAGCGTCATTATCACAATCAGCTTTGATTGAATGTAGCTCTAGAATATTACCACTAGTTTCACCCTTCATCCAAATTCTATTTTTAGATCTACTAAAAAAATGAACATTGCCAGATGAATTAGTCAAGTCAACTGCTTCTTGATTCATATAACCTAACATTAAAACACAATTTGTTGTTTTGTCCTGAATTATTGCAGGAACCAATCCATCTTTGTTTTTGTTATAATCTATATTCATAATCTAACTTTTATATTATTTTTTAATAAGTTTTCTTTCAGGTTTTTGATTTCTATTTCCTTGAAGTGAAAAACACTTGCAGCAAGAGCAGCATCGGCTTTTCCAATGTTAAAAACATCAATAAAATCTTGAACTGTTCCGGCTCCTCCAGAAGCAATAACTGGAATTGTTAATTTATTAGATATTCTTTGAAGAATTTCCAATGCAAAACCTTTTTTTGTACCATCATTATTCATAGAAGTAAATAAAATTTCTCCTGCTCCCCTATCTTGAACTTCAAGAGCCCAATCAATTAATTTAATTTTTGTTCTTTCTCTTCCCCCAACCAAATAAACATACCATGCATCATCAATGAATTTAGCATCAATTGCAACTACAACACATTGATTGCCATATTTTAGAGAAATTTCATTTATTAAATTTGGTGTTTTAAAGGCTTGGGTATTTATTGATATTTTATCAGCACCATTTCTTAATAGAGATGAGGCGTCATCCAATGACTTTATTCCTCCTCCAACGGTAAATGGAATATTTATATTTTCTGAAATTTTTTCTGCTAATTTAGCTAAGGTTTTTCTTTTATCTTTAGTAGCAGTTATATCCAAAAAAACCAACTCGTCAGCTCCTTTACTTGAATATACTTTAGCTAATTCAACTGGATCACCTGCATCAACCAAGTTAAGAAAATTGACTCCTTTAACAGTTCGGCTATTGTCAATGTCAAGACAAGGTATAATTCTTTTAGCTACCATACTTACTTAATATTTCTTTCAAATTAATTTTATTTTCATAAATAGCTTTTCCGGTTATAGCACCATAACAATTAATTTCCTTTAATTGTTCAATGTCATTACTGTTTGAAATACCTCCAGATGCGATTAAATTTATTTTTGAAAATCTATTTATTATTTTCTTATAAGTTTCTAAACTTGTTCCATTTAAAGCGCCATCTCTTGATATGTCTGTAATAATAAAATATTTTAAACCTAGTAGATAATAATCATTTATAAAATCGAACAAATCTACTTTTGTTTCTTTTGTCCATCCATTAATTTTAATTTTGTTTTTGAGAAAATCAGCACCAATAATAATTTTATCTGAGCCATATTTTTTAAAAGAATCCATCACTAAATCTTTATTAGTAACTGATAGGGTTCCTAACGATATTTGATTAACTCCTAAATCAAAAGCTTTTAAAATTTCATCACTTGTTTTGATCCCTCCTCCAAAATCAACTTTAAGATTAGTTTTTAAACAAATTTCTTTAATGGATTTTTCATTAATTATTTTTTTTGATTTTGCACCATTTAAATCAACAACATGAACATTAGTTATGCCGATATCTTCAAATTGTTTCGCTACATCTAAAGGTTTTTCGTTATATACTTTAAGTTTGTTATAGTCACCCTTTAAGAGACGTACGCATTTACCATCATATATATCAATAGCTGGAATTACTTTCATGTTTCTTTAATAAAGTTTTTCATAATTTTTTCACCAACTAAACCACTTTTTTCAGGATGAAACTGAGCGCCATAAAAATTGTTTTTATTTATTGCTGATGAATACTTTATCCCGTAGTGACTAGTCGATATTGTGTAAATGGATTCAGGAACATAATAACTATGTACCATGTAAACAAATTCTTTATCATCAATTCCTTTAAAAATATTTGATTTAAGTTGGTTAATATTATTCCATCCAATTTGTGGAACTTTAACATTTGTTGAATCAAATTTTTTCACATTTAGGTCAATTATACCAAGACATTGAGTACTACCCTCTTCACTACTATCACACAAAAGTTGCATACCTAAACAAATACCTAATAAAGGCTGTTTTATATCTGGAATAATTTTATCTAAGTTTTGGCTTTTCAATTTTTTCATTGCGTACGATGCATCTCCAACTCCAGGAAAAATGACTTTATTTGCAGAAAGTATTTCTTGAGGATCGCTTGTGTATTTATAAGAAACACCTAATCTTTTAAGACAGTGTTCAATACTCTTTATATTTCCAACATCATAATTAACTATCGCTAACTCCATTTATATAATACCTTTTGTTGTTGGAAGAATCATTTTAGATTCATCCTTAAATATTGCTGATTTTATTGATTTAGCAAAAGCTTTAAAAATTGATTCAATTTTATGGTGTTCATTTCCTCCAGTTGCCTTAATGTTTATATTTGATTTTGCAGAATCAGAAAATGATTTAAAAAAATGAAAAAACATTTCTGTAGGAACATCTCCAATTTTCTCTCTTTTGAAATCAGCATCCCATTCAATCCAACTTCTACCACCAAAATCTATTGCGCATTGCGCTAAACAATCATCCATTGGTAAAAAAAAGCCATATCTGTTAATACCAACTTTATTGGATAGAAGCGAACTAAAAGCTTCTCCCAATAAAATTGCAGTATCTTCAATAGTATGATGTTCATCTACATTTAAGTCGCCATCAACTGTTAACTCAATGTCAACCAATGAATGTTTTGATAATTGATCTAGCATGTGATCAAAAAAGGACAAACCAGTATTAATGTTACTTTCTCCAGTACCATCTAAGTTTATTGACAATTGAATATTAGTTTCTTTAGTAACTCTTGAAAATTTTGATTTTCTATCTAAACCCCTTAAATAATCATAAATCATTTTCCAATTAGAGCATGTTGCAGAGGAGTTTATTTTTGATTCTTCTTTAGAAAAGTGAATAGAATTACATCCAATATTTTTAGCAAAAATTAAATCCGAATCCCTATCACCTATTACAAAGGAAGATTTTAAATCAACTTCTAAATCTTTCATATATTTAAAAACCATTCCTGTTTCTGGCTTTCTTGTTTTCATATTTTGATTCTCAAAACTTGAATCTATAAGAACATCAATAAAATTTATATTTTCATTTTTTAAAGTATCAACAATAAAGTTTTGTACAGGCCAAAAATTTTCTTCTGGGAAAGACTCGGTTCCTAAACCATCTTGATTTGTGACAAGTACAATATCAAAACCAAGCTCATTATTGATTTTTTCAAGATACTTTATCATTCCAGGCATAAATGATAGTTTTTTAAAACTATCGACTTGTTTGTCCAGTTTTGGTTCAAGAATAATAGTCCCATCACGATCTAAAAAAATTATTTTTTTCATAGGTTATTTAAAGTTTTAATCAAAATTTCATTTTGTTTAGGAGTACCAACTGTAATTCTTAAACAATTATTACATCCTTCTATATTCGATCTGTTTCTAACAACTATTTTATTATCTATTAATTGATTGTAAATTTTATTGGCATCATCAAACTCAACCAAAATAAAATTAGAATTTGATGGAAAAACTTTTATTACACATTTAATTTTATTTAATTTTTCCTCAAGCTTTATTCTTTCCGTTATTGTTTCATTTACCTGATGAGAATTAACATAATATTCACTTATGGAATTAATTGCTTTCTTTTCAGTTAATGTATTAATATTGTAAGGTGGTTTTACTTTATTTAAATAATCGATAATTTCTTCACTAGCATAACCAACACCTAACCTAATTCCAGCCAAACCCAATGCTTTTGAAAAAGTTTGACTAATTATTAAGTTATCATGTGAGTTTAATTTTTTTAGAAAGGATTTTTTTGAGTAATCAACATAAGCCTCATCAATAAATACAATTCCTTCAAACCGTTCGATAATTTTAGTTATAGATCTATCATCAAAAACGTTCCCTGTAGGATTATTAGGATTAGTTATAAAAATAATCTTTGTGTTAGTGTCAAATTTTGAAATAACTCTATCAGTATCAATTTGAAAACTACTATCTAAATTAACAGTAATATTTTCAATATTGTTTATTTTAGCTGAAACATTATACATTCCATATGTTGGGTTTAATGTTATTATTTTATCAATTCCTGGGTTACAAAACACTCTTATTACTAAATCAATTAATTCATCAGTCCCATTACATAACATCAATCGATCTATATTGGTGTTTTTATATGATGAAATCATACTTCTTAAATGTATATGTCTATTGTCTGGGTATCTATTTAAGTTATTATTATAAGAACTTTCATTAGCATCAAGATATATGAAATTTTCTGTTGATTTAAATTCATCTCTAGCAGATGAATAGGGAATTAAATCCAGAATATTTTTTCTAATCAAATTTTTAATATTCATCATTATTCATTCTAATTGAAACTGCTTTTTTATGAGCATCTAATCCTTCACTTGATGCCATTGTCTCAACAGCACTCGAGATAAATTCTAACCCAATCTTTGTAATTTTTTGAAATGTAATTGTTTTAAAGAAGCTATCAGTATTAACACCGCTATATTGCTTTGCATAACCATTTGTTGGTAAAGTATGGTTTGTTCCAGAAGCATAATCTCCTGCACTTTCAGGCGTATAATTTCCTAAAAAAACAGAACCAGCATTAATAAGCCTTGAAATACAATAATCCTCATTCTTAACATTTATAATATAATGTTCAGGGGCATAATCATTTATAAAATCTAAAGCATCGTCAATTGAATTAAAGAAGATAGACTTTGAATTTTTCAATGATTCATTAATGATATTAATTCTCTTAAGTGTTTTCTTTTGAATATTAACTTCATTGTTAACTTCATTAATTATTTTTTTTGAATTACTGACTAAAATAACTTGACTGTCATTACCATGTTCAGCCTGTGATAGAAGATCTGATGCAACGTACTTTGGGTTTGCTGCTTCATCAGCTAATACAAGTAATTCACTAGGACCTGCTGGCATATCAATTGATACACCAAAATTCATTGAATATCTTTTTGCAATAGTAACATATTGATTCCCTGGTCCAAAAATTTTATCAACTTTTTTAATAGACTCTGTTCCGAATGTCATTGCTGCAATAGCTTGCGATCCTCCAACTTGGAAAACATTTTTTATTTTACAAATTTTACATACATACAATATCTCATTAGGTACTTTTCCATTTTTATTTGGGGGAGTACAAAGAATTCTGTTATTACAATTTGCGATTAAAGATGGTATCCC
This sequence comes from Cryomorphaceae bacterium, assembly GCA_042091575.1. GTDB lineage: Bacteria > Bacteroidota > Bacteroidia > Flavobacteriales > Flavobacteriaceae > Eutrophosalina. Next base: position 1,138 of record JBELHE010000056.1, on the reverse strand, counting down.
TAACATCAGAACTGTTGAAAACAAAGGAGCAGTTCCCCCGGGAATATAAAATCCAACATTTTCAATTGGTCTTTTTTCCTGCCAACAACTAATACCTTTATTGATTTCAATAATCTCTTTTTTTTGAATTTGAGACTTGTGAAATTTATAAATATTTTTAAATGCGAGATCAATTGAATCTTTAAGTTTAGTAGATATTAAGAATTCAGATTCAGCAATAGATTTACTTTCAACTTTGAGGTTTGAAATCTCAACATTATCAAATTTTCTAGTGTAATCAATTAGGGATTTATCACCGAAACTCATAACATTTTCAAATACTTCTTCAACAACAGTACTGATTGATTTATTATCAAAATAAGGTCTTTTGACCAAGGAGCTCCATGTGGATCTATTAGGGTTAACTATATTGTTCATTACAACACCATCTTTTCAATTGGACAAACTAAAATATCTTCGGCTCCAGCATCTTTGATTGAATCAATTGATTCCCAAAACTTATCATCGTCAATTACTGTATGTAGAGATGACCACCCATCCATTTCTAAAGGAAGAATAGTTGGGCTTTTTAAAACTGGTAAAAGACTAGAGACAGTTTTAATTTTATCATTTGGCACATTCATTAAAATATATTTAGACCTTTTTGCTCTTAAAACAGAATTAATTCTGAAAATTAATTTATCAAGTAATTCTTTTTTTGAAGTGTCAAATGAATTAGAATTACATAAAACTGCTTCAGAACTCGATATTGTTAAAACTTCTTTTAAATTATTTTTGTAAAGAGTATTTCCTGTTGAAACAATATCGCAAACAGCATCAGACAAACCTATATTAGGAGCTATCTCAACTGAACCATTAATTTTATGTATTTCACAATCAAGATTGTTTTTTAATAAAAAATTATTTAATGTTTTAGGATATGATGTTGCAATTTTCAATTTATTTAAATCCCTTATTTTTTCATATTTCATTTTTTCAGGAACTGCAATTGAGACTCTGCATTTAGAAAAATTTAACTTCATTATTTCATTGATACTCAATTCACTCTCATCAATTAAATTTTGTCCAATAATTGCAATATCAACAACACCATCTGATAAGTATCTAGGAATATCACTATTTCTTAAAAAATAAATAT
>JBELHE010000055.1:0-10748 GCA_042091575.1 Cryomorphaceae bacterium | reverse complement strand
TAAAAATAAATAATAAAAAAACAGGCCAAAAAGTTTTAAAATCAATTTTTAAAAGCATAAAAAAACCTAATAGTCCTAAAATCAGTGGAATCATATAATACTTATTTCTTGCTTTATTATTTAATGTATCAGTTGGTAAGTTTTCTTGTGAACCTAGACGAAATTCATCAATGAATTTTATTCCAGAAAGCCAATTTCCATTTTCGACATCAAATTTCCATTGATTATCATTTTGTCTTCCAGAAAAGTTCCACATGAAATATCTTAAATACATATAACCTACTTGAAATGTGATAAAATAATTAAGATTTGAGATAAAGCTTGGTTTTTCGATGTTGATGTAACTACTAAAATTGGATAGAAATTCATTAAATTCTTCAGCGTTAACATCTTCATTTTCAATTTCATCCTTAAAATTTTTAACAATTTCTTTAATTTGAGAATTGTCTTTAAATTCTTTTTTGATTTCAAAATTGAGAAAACCATAATACTTTAAATAGTTTAAAGCATTATTGTCGCTCCACATTCTGGGGAAAAAACCTCTATGATTTTTATTTGAATTTATCTTTCCATTTTCCCAATCATTTACAATTACATACTTATTCAACTTATAATCTTTTTCATATTTTGGTTTATCATCTTTGTAAGGATCTTCTTCATCCTGACCCGCATAAGCATCAGTAAACATTGGTCCATATAACAAGTAAGTATCAGGATATTGTTCCAAATTATAATAAGCCAATAATGATCTTGCGTCTTTGGGTGAATTTTCATTAATAACTGTATTAGCATTAGACCTAATAGGAATCATTAACCATGATGAAAATCCGATAAACATGAAAGTTATACAAAGTAGAATTGTATTAAAGCCATAAAGCTTGTTTTTAATAGAATATTTAAACAAACTATAAAGTATAAAAATGATTAAAAAAGCTGTGAAAACTGTTCCAGAATTGAATGGTAGTCCTATTTCATTTACAAAAAAAACTTCTAAGTATCCAAATAATTTAAGTGTTGATGGTAGTAAGAGTTTGAAAATGAATAATAATATAGAAACTGAAAAAATATTAGCAAGTAAAAATTTCTTAAAACTGAATTTTGAAAAATTTTTAAAATAATAAATTAAACCGATTGAAGGCAATGCAAGAAGGCCCATAAAATGAACACCAAAAGAAAGTCCAATTACAAATGAAATTAAAATCAACCATCGCTCAGACCTTTCTTCAAAAAATTCTGATTCCCATTTCAATCCCATCCAAAATAAAACCGACAGGATTAAAGTGGCCATAGCATAAACTTCTGCCTCAACAGCATTAAACCAGAAACTATCAGTAAAAGTAAAAGTTAAAGCACCTATTAACGAAGAGCCAAAAACTTTAATTATTTCATTTTTTTTTATCGAATTACCAATTCCAAGAATTTTTTTAACTATTAACGAAATTGACCAAAAAAGAAATACAATTGTAAAGGCACTTGATGTTACAGACATCATGTTTATAGTATATGCAATCTGTTCATTATTAAAAGCAAGTATTGAAAAAATTGCACCAAGCATTTGAAAAAGTGGAGCTCCTGGAGGATGTCCAATTTGAAGTTTTGCTGATGTTGAAATATATTCTGCACAATCCCAATAACTTGCCGTTGGTTCAACTGTTAATGAATAAATTATAAATGCGATTATCCCGCAAAAAATACCAAAGATTTTATTATATTTTGAAAAGCTCAAACAACTAAATTGAATTAACGAAAATAGATAAACATTGTCAAATATTAAATAACTATTAAGTAATAATTATTTGTAATAAACTAGTGTATAATTGAAAGTTATTTTAAATTTGCAAATTCTTGGCCTATGGTGTAATTGGCAACACGTCTGGTTTTGGTCCAGAAGAGTCTAGGTTCGACCCCTAGTAGGCCAACTACGTTTTGCAATATATTTATATATTTGCACAGCAGAATGAAAAAACAGAGGGGACATTGTCCCCTCCTTTATTATATATATAAATTAATAATTATGGATAATTTATCATTAATTGAATCTTTTTCAGAATTTAAAGATGAAAAGTTTATCGACAGGGTAACCTTAATGTCTATACTTGAAGAAGTTTTCAGAAATACTCTTAAGAGAAAATTTGGTGATGATGAAAATTTTGACGTTATAATAAATCCAGACAAGGGAGATTTAGAAATTTGGAGAAATCGAGTAGTTGTTGCAGATCAAGAAGTTGAGGACGATAATAGTCAAATTTCTCTAACAGATGCAAGAAAAATTGAGCCTGATTTTGAGGTTGGAGAAGATGTTTCTGAAGAAGTCAAGCTTGTAGATTTAGGTAGAAGAGTTGTTCTATCACTCAGACAAAATTTAGTTGCTAGGATTCATGAACATGATAATGGAATAATTTACAAACAGTTTATCGATTTAGTTGGAGAAATTTATACCGCGGAGGTTCATCATATAAGACATAATGTTGTTATTCTTTTAGATGATGACGGAAATGAAATAATTATGCCAAAAGATAGACAAATTCCCTCCGATTTTTATAGAAAAGGTGATTCAGTTCGTGGAATAATCGAGTCGGTTGAGTTAAAAGGAACTAAACCTTCTATACTCATGTCGAGAACATCTCCAAAATTTTTAGAAAAGCTTTTTGAACAAGATATACCTGAAGTTTTTGATGGATTAATCAATATTAAAAAAGTTGTTAGAATACCTGGTGAAAAAGCTAAAGTTTCTGTTGATTCATATGATGATAGAATTGATCCTGTTGGAGCTTGTGTAGGTATGAAAGGCTCAAGAATACATGGAATTGTTAGAGAACTTGGGAATGAAAATATTGACGTAGTTAATTATACTAACAACACACAGTTATACATAACAAGATCACTTAGCCCTGCAAAAATAACATCTTTGAAGATAGATGATGAAAACAAAACAGTTCAAGTTTATTTAGATTCAGATCAGGTTTCAAAAGCTATTGGAAGAGGAGGTTATAATATAAAATTAGCTGGTCAACTAACTGGTTATGAAATCGATGTTTTCAGAGAAGGTTCTGAAGAAGATGTTGAACTTGCTGAGTTTACCGATGAGATAGATTCTTGGATAATACAAGAATTTAAAAAAGCTGGACTCGATACAGCTAAAAGTATATTAGAACAGGATGTTGCTGACTTAGCTAAAAGAACCGATCTTGAAGAAGAAACAATTATTGATGTAAGAAAAATTTTAAGTGAAGAGTTTGAAAAAAATTAATGAGCGAATTAAATAAAATTAGATTAAATAAAGTTATTAGAGAATTTAATATTTCTTTAGAAAGAGTTGTTGAGTTTCTTTCATCAAATGGTCATGAAATAGAAGGAAGACCCACAACCAAAATTTCTCAAAGCCAATATGACTTATTAGTGTCTGAATTTAGCTCTGACAGAAATAGTAAAGTCGAATCTCATGACTTAACTGAAGAAAAGCAAAAGGAGAAAGAAGAGTTAAGGATAAAATTTGAACAAGATCAAGAGCAAAAAATTAAGAGTAGGATTATTACATCAAAATCATCAATTCATCAATTTAAAAAAGTTGGAGAAATCAATCTTGAAAAAAAACCTACTAAAGAAATTGAAGAAAAAGTTGACTCTAATCAAAATAAAGAAATTTTAAAAGATGAAAATCCTATTGAAACATCCGAAAAAATAGAATCGAAAATTCACACCAAATATGAGAAGCTGTCCGGCTTGAAAAAGACAGGTGAAAAAATTAATTTAGAACAATTTAAAAAGCCTGAAGATCAAGATAATAACTTAAAAAACAAGAAAAAAAGAAGAAGAATTGCAAAAGATGTTTCTTCCCAAAAACAAGTTTCAAAACCAGTTTTTAACAAACAAAAAGTAACAAAAAGTCCTTTAGCATCTCCAAACGATGATGTTGTTCAAAAACAAATTAAAGAAACACTTGAAAAGCTTCAAACATCTACAAAATCAAGAGGAGCAAAATATAGAAAAGAAAAAAGAGATTCTCACAAAAAAAGGTCAGAAGATCAAGTAAAAACCGATTCTGATAAAAAAATAATTCAGGTTACTGAATTTATCACTGTTGGAGAAGTTGCTACGATGATGGAAGTTTCGGGTAACGATATTATTTCAGCATGTATGTCGCTAGGTATAATGGTTACAATGAACCAAAGATTAGATGCTGAAACTCTATCTGTTGTTGCAGATGAGTTTGGGTTCGAAGTAGATTTTGTTACCGCAGAGATTGAAGAGTCAATTCAAGAAATCGTTGATTCACCTGATGATCTTTTACCTCGACCACCAATTGTTACAGTTATGGGTCATGTTGATCATGGAAAAACATCTTTATTAGATTTTGTAAGAAAAGAAAATGTTATTGCTGGTGAGTCTGGAGGTATAACTCAGCACATTGGCGCTTACAATATTAAATTAAAAAATGGTAATAAAATTACATTTTTGGACACTCCTGGTCACGAAGCTTTTACAGCTATGAGAGCTCGTGGCACTCAATTAACAGACATTGTAGTAATTGTAATTGCGGCTGATGATGATATTATGCCTCAAACAAAAGAAGCAATTAGTCATGCTCAAGCTGCAGGTGTTCCAATTGTATTTGCTATAAATAAAATTGATAGAGACGTTTCTAATCCAGAAAAAATAAAAGAAAAGTTATCTGGAATGAATTTGCTGGTAGAGGATTGGGGAGGTAAAATACAATCACATGATATTTCAGCTCTTAAGGGAATTGGTATAGATGAGCTTATGGAAAAAATTATTTTGGAAGCTGAAATGTTAGAACTTAGAGCTAATCCAAATAAATTATCTAATGGCTCTGTTATTGAAGCGAGACTTGATAAAGGTAAAGGATATATTTCTACATTATTGGTCCAATCTGGAACACTTAATATAGGGGATTATATCTTGGTTGGTCAATATAGCGGAAAGGTTCGAGCCCTTTATGATGAAAGAGGAAATCAAATTAAATCTGCAGGTCCATCGATGCCCGTTTCAATATTAGGATTAGACGGAGCTCCACAGGCTGGTGATAAGTTTAATGTTTTTGTTGATGAAAAAGAAGCCAAGCAAATTGCAGCAAAAAGAACACAGCTTGTTCGAGAACAAGGTGTTAGAACCCAAAAACATATTACACTTGACGAAATTGGTAGAAGAATTGCAATTGGAGATTTTAAAGAATTAAATATAATATTAAAAGGGGATGTTGATGGTTCGGTTGAGGCTCTCTCAGATTCTTTCCAGAAATTATCATCTGACGAAATTGTAGTAAATATTATTTACAAGGCAGTTGGAGCTATAACGGAGTCTGATATTTTACTTGCTTCTGCATCTGAAGCAATTGTTATTGGTTTTAATGTAAGACCAACTGGTAATGCAAGAAGTATTGCTGACAAAGAAGAAGTGGATATTAGAAACTACTCAATAATATACGATGCAATTAATGATTTAAAAGATGCAATGGAAGGGTTATTATCACCGGAGCTTAAGGAAGAATTAACAGGTTCAGCTGAAATCCGTGAAACATTCAAAATATCAAAAGTAGGAACTATTGCTGGTTGTATGGTCATGAATGGTAAAATTAATAGAAAGTCTAAAGCAAGATTAATTAGAGACGGTATTGTCATTATTACCACTGAACTTGCTTCATTAAAAAGATTTCAAGATGATGTAAAAGAAGTTTCAAAAGGCTATGATTGTGGAATTCAGTTGAAGAATTATAATGATATTAAGGTTGGTGATATTGTGGAGTCTTTTAATGAGCTTAAGATTAAGAAAAAACTAAAAAAATAATCTATTTTTTTGGCTTAAATATAAACGCCGATCTAAATACCTTTTTAATTTCTCTCAGTTTTTTTTCTGCATTAATTTTGGATTTATATTTTCCAACACGAACCTTGTAATTTGGAGTTTCGAAATAGAAATATGTACTGTCATTTAAATATTTTTCAGTTCCTAATTTTGATATAGAATCAGCAAACTTGAAACTTCCGCTAAAAATCTGGATTGAATAGAAGTTATTTTCAAATATTTTTTTATCAATTTTCTTTTTAAAACTCAACAGGCTGTCAAACTTGAGATCATTTTTAATGTTATAAATATCTGTTTGTGAGTATGTTAAAACACATAGAAATAGGCAGATTGTATTTAAATTATTATTGTACATTTTTTTTACTTTAGAGCCGTACATTTAAACAAATATAGCTCTTTCAAAATTTAATAATTTTTATTATATAAAAATTTAAAATATATGCGCTAATTTAGAATTGTTAAAAATTAAAAAATAGATTAAAAATTTATTTTTTGTCTGATTATTGTTTACTATTTTTGTACCCTAAAATCAAGCAATTTTTTAATTGTTGGAAACTAAAAAAAACAAAAATCTAAGTCAATCTTTTAAGAAACTTATTGTCTCTAAATTTTTTGCGCTTGTAATTCTTCTTTTCTCATTTACATTTAGCTCTTTTTCACAGGACGTTGATATTGCAAAAGGTAAATCATTGTTTAATGCAAACTGTGCGGCTTGTCACAAATTAAACAAAAATCTTATTGGTCCTGCTCTTGCAGGTGTTTCAGCAAAATATGAGAAGGATTGGTTATATACTTGGATTAAGAATAGTTCTGCAATGATTAAGTCTGGAGATGAGAGAGCTGTTGCAATTTGGGAGGAGTATAATAAAGCTGCAATGAACGCCTTCCCTCAGCTTTCAAATATGGATATTGATAATATTCTAGCCTACACTGATTACGTCCCGGAACCTGTTGCTGTGGCTGCTACAGCTGTGCCCTCAGCTCAAGCTCCGACAAGCGGGTCTGTGTCAACTGATATTGTCTTGGCTATTTTGATTTTAATCCTTTGTATTCTTTTAACCATGTTGTTTATGGTTAATAAAACACTAAAAGCAATAGCGATCAAAAATGGCGTTAAGTTTGAAGATTCTAAGCCATTATTTAAAGTTCCGATATGGAAGTTGTTCATTAAAAATCAATTTTTGGTATTTTGTTCAGTTGTTGCTTTTCTGCTCTCCAGTGCATATTTTGCTTACGGTTGGATGATGCAAATTGGTATCGATCAAGGTTATATGCCTGTGCAACCTATTCATTATTCTCATAAAATTCATTCTGGAGCCAATCAAATAGACTGTCAATATTGTCATTCATCAGTCAGATCTTCAAAGCATTCTGGAATACCATCTTTAAATGTTTGTATGAACTGTCACCAAAATATTGCAGAATATAATGGAGAAGAAGATTTAGAGAAAGGATATACTAAAGATTTTTATACTAATGAGATAAAAAAATTATATAAAGCTGTTGGATGGGATGAGGAAAATAGGGTATATACTGGTGATACTGAGCCTGTTAAATGGGTGAGAATACATAATCTGCCAGATTTTGTTTATTTCAATCACTCACAACATGTTAATGTTGCTGGAATTGATTGTAAAGAATGTCATGGTCCAATTGAGGAAATGGAGATTATTTATCAGCATTCTTCATTAACTATGGGATGGTGTATTAATTGTCACCGAGAATCAGATATTAAGGTTAATAGTAATGAATATTACACTAAAATCCATGAAGAATTATCTAAAAAATATGGAGTTGAAAAATTAACTGTAGCTCAAATGGGAGGGCTGGAATGTGGTAAATGTCATTATTAAATTTTTGATTATATGAGTCAAGAAAAAAAATATTGGAAAAACGAAATTGAATTAAAACCAAATAATGGTCTTGATCAAATTAGAAATAATGAATTCGTTGAAAAGCTCCCTGTAGAAGAAACTATTTTTTCTAATAATTCAGTAAATAACTCTGACACCAACCGAAGAGACTTCTTAAAATATTTAGGTTTTAGCACCACTGCTGCAGTACTAGCTAGCTGCGAAGGACCCGTTAATAGATCTGTACCATATGTAGTTCAGCCTGAAAGAATTATACCAGGAATTTCAAACTATTATGCGACTACACTATTTGACGGATATGATTCTGCTAATGTTCTTGTTAAAACAAGGGAAGGAAGACCAATAAAAATTGACAACAATAAGTTATCACCACACAATGGTTTCGCGAATGCTAGACTAAATGCATCTGTTCTTAGTTTATATGATAGTAGTAGAGTACAAGGACCTACAATTAATGGTTCAGATGTCAGTTGGGAAAATTTCAATAATAACATTAAAGCTCAACTAAACTCATTAAAAGTTCTAAATCAACCAGTCGTTCTTCTAACTTCCACAATTAATAGTCCTACAACCAAAAATATTATCTCGGAATTTTTGGATTTACATCCAAATATTGAACATATTGAGTATGATTCTGTCTCAGAATCCTCTACTATTGACGCTCATGAACTAATGTATGGAATAAGAGCTCTTCCCTATTATGATTTTCAAAATGCAAAATGTATCGTTTCAATTTCAGCAGATTTTTTAGGTGATTGGCAAGGTTCAAATTATGATCATGATTATGTCAAGGGAAGAATTCCAAATAAAAAAAATGGAAAAGCTTCCATGTCAAAACATATACAAGTTGAATCCAATTTATCTATTACAGGTTCTAATGCAGATTTAAGAATTCCATTATCGGTCAATGATCAAAAACAATTCTTAGCTCATTTATATCTAAAAATTTCAGGTGAGTCTCTTTCAACTAAATCAGTTCCTGATGAATTAATAACTAAAGTAAATTACGTCTCTGAGCAACTACTATCGAGTTCTTCTAAATCTGTAATTGTATGTGGTCTTGATGATATAAACGCTCAAATAATTACTAATAGAATTAATGATTTATTGAATTCTTCTGTTAAAAGTAAATCTAAAGTTTCTTTAGTTAGAAATGGGAGTGACAAAAAGATTACTAATTTTTTGAATAGAATTTATGATGGTAAAATTAAGGGATTGATAATGAGTGGTGTTAATCCCTGCTACACTTTACCTAACTCTGAAGAATTTTCTAAAGCCTTGAAAAAACTAAATTTTAGTATTAGTTTTTCAATGAAAATTGACGAAACTTCAAAGAACTCATCCCATTTAGCAGCTTCACCTCATCAATTAGAGTCTTGGGGCGATTTTGAATTCATTAATGGCGAATACAGCTTAACACAGCCTACTATAAAGCCACTTTTTGATACTAAACAATTTGAGGATTGTATATTGAGTTGGTCAAATAATGAAAAATCTTTTTATGATCAAATAAAAGAAAATTGGCAAAATAATATTTTGAATTCTACTGTTAAATGGAATTCATCATTACATGATGGGGTTTATTCGTCAAATAATAAAATAAATTTAAATTCTAATAGTTTAAGATTTAGTAATTATGCTTTAAATCTTTTATCAATTCCCAAAAATATAGATGGTTATGATCTGGTTTTATACTCAAAAGTTGGAATGGGTGATGGTCAACAAGCAAATAATCCTTGGCTTCAAGAGTTTCCTGACCCAATCACAAGAGTTTCCTGGGATAACTATATTACTATATCAAAATCTGATGCTGAAAAAATTGGATTAAAAAATTATAATGAATCCAATGGAGCTTTAAATAGTAATTATGCTCAAATAAATGTCGGTGGGTCAGAAATTAAAGCTCCTGTTATTATTCAACCTGGACAAGCTAAAGGAACTGTTGGTTTAGCTTTTGGTTACGGTAGAGAAGAAGGAGTCAATGAAGAGATGAAAACTGGAGTTAATGCCTTTAAGTTATACAATGGTTTTTCAAAGTCTCAAAAAGTTAAAATATCTCCTGTTTATGAAATTCATGAGTTTGCTTGTGTGCAATTACACAACACTCTCATGGGAAGAGGTGATATTATTAAGGAGACCACCCTTGAAATATTCAATTCAAAGGATAAAGAATATTGGAATCCAATTCCAAAAGTTTCTAAAAATCACATTGAAACAGCTGTTAACAAAAAAGAAGTTGACATTTGGAATGAGTTTGATAGATCAATTGGTCATCATTTTAATTTATCTATAGATTTAAATGCTTGTACTGGTTGTGGTGCCTGTGTAATTGCATGTCATGCTGAAAACAATGTTCCTGTTGTTGGAAAGGAAGAAGTTAGAAAGTCAAGAGATATGCATTGGTTGAGAATTGATAGATACTATTCTTCTGAAGATGATTTTTCATCAGATATTGAAAAGAAAGAAAATATTTCAGGTATTAGTGATTCTCTTTCAGTTTTTGGAGAAATGGAGGATCCAAGTGAAAACCCTCAAGTTGTCTTTCAACCAGTTATGTGTCAGCACTGTAATCATGCACCTTGTGAAACTGTTTGTCCTGTTGCTGCTTCATCACACGGAAGGCAAGGTCAAAATCATATGGCTTATAATAGATGTGTTGGAACAAGATATTGTGCTAATAACTGTCCATATAAAGTAAGAAGATTTAACTGGTTTTTATACAATAATAACGATGAATTTGATTTTCATATGAATGATGATTTAGGAAAAATGGTTCTTAACCCAGATGTTGTTGTTAGGTCTAGAGGTGTTATGGAAAAATGCTCTTTCTGTATTCAATCCACACAAGCTGTTATATTAAAAGCCAAAAACGAAGGAAGAGAAGTTAAAGCAGGTGAATTTAATGATTCTTGTGCTTGTTCTGCAGCCTGTTCCACAGGAGCAATGAGTTTTGGGGATATTAATAATAAAGAAAGTGAAGTATTTAAAAGAAAAAAGGATGAAAGAGTGTATCACCTTCTTGAATATGTTGGAACAAAACCTAATGTGTTT
>JBELHE010000054.1:0-11050 GCA_042091575.1 Cryomorphaceae bacterium | reverse complement strand
TTTTTTGAACCATTGAATAATACTTCAAGCATTGGCATTAATGATAAAAATGCTATGGCACTAAAGAAAGCATACAAAATACTAAAGAATATATTAAGAATAAATTCTTTTTTGTAACCAAAAACATGTCTTAAAACTCTTTTAAAATACATTTTAATATTTTGTAAAATCTTCTCTTAGTTTGTCTAATTTATTTTCTAATTCAATATTTTTTAATTCAAATTCATTTTTGCTCTCTAATTTTGTATTTACACTAAAGTAATACTTTATTTTAGGCTCAGTTCCACTTGGCCGAACTGCTACCCGATAACCATTAGATGATTCAAAAATAATCATATTAGTTTTAGGTAAATTTATCTTTGATTTAGTTCCATCTAAAAAGTTAGTTTTAACAGAATTAGAATAATCTTCCATAAATAATATTTTTTGATCTAATAATTTTTTTGGAGGCTTTATTTTAAGATCATTAATAATTTTTTTTATCTCTTTTTCACCATCATGTCCTGTTTTTTTTAAAGTAAACAAACGTTCTTTATAAAAACCATATTTAATGTAGCAATCAATTAATCTATTGTAAAAACTACTATTTTGAGATTTTAGTTCTGAACAAATTTCAGAAATCAATAAGGATGAAGTTAGAGCATCTTTGTCTCTCACAAAATCACCAATTAGATATCCAAAACTTTCTTCGCCACCACCAAGAAATTCCATTTTACTATTATCATTTATCATTTTTCCAATCCATTTAAAACCTGTTAAAGATTTAAATAATAATATATTATTTAATTGAGCAACCTTGTCCATCATAGTTGTTGAAACCACAGTTGAAGCTATAAATTTATTTTTTAAATTTATTTTTTTACCTAGTATATAGTCAGTCATAACTACCATAGCTTGGTTTCCATTTATTGGAACATATTCATCTTTATTATTTTTAACTGCAATCCCAAATCTATCTGCATCTGGGTCAGTTCCTATAACTAAATCAGATTTAAATTTTTTAGCGAGATTAATAGCCTGTTCTAAAGATGATGGATCTTCTGGATTTGAAGAGTTGACATTTTTAAAGTCACCATCTGGTATCATTTGGTTTTTTACAAAATTAACATTAGAAAAACCTGATGATTGAAGTAAATCCGGTATTAATTTATAAGATGTTCCATGTAGTGCTGTAAAAACTATGCCTAATTTTGATCTATCTGATTGGCCAATTTTTGCAGTTTTAATACTAAGTTTTTTGAATTTATTTTCAACTTTTTCATCAACAACACTAATGATAGAATCATTTCTTGAGAAATTGATTTCAGAATAATGAGTTTTATTTATTTGGTCAATAATCCTCTTATCAATGGGAGGAACAATTTGTCCACCGTCTTTCCAATAAACTTTATAACCATTATATTCTGGAGGATTATGTGATGCTGTAAGAACTATTCCACAAATACAATCTAATTCACGAACAGCAAATGAAATAAGAGGGGTGGGTTTTAATGAATCAAATATATAAACCCTTATATTATTTGCTGAAAAGATTTTTGCAACTTCATTTGATAATTCTTTACTGTTATTTCTACAATCGTATCCAATTACAACTGAATTATTTTCACTTTCTTGATTAATAATATTTGCAATAGCTTGGGTATTTTTTCCAAATGTATATTTATTAACTCGGTTAGGACCTACTCCCATAATACCTCTCATTCCACCTGTTCCAAATTCTAAATTTTTATAAAATGCGTCTTGAAATTCTTTAAAATCTTTCTCTTTAAGATTTTTTATTTCTTCATGGGTTTCATTATCAAATGAATTTTCTAACCAAATTTTTTCGTTCTGGTTTATTGTGTTACTCATGTAAATTAATATGTTCTTTAATTTTGTAATTAAATTGTTTTTTATTTCTATATATTATTTCGCCGAGGAACCCTGCAAGAAAAAACTGTGACCCGATTATCATTGAAGTAAGTGCTATATAAAATTCAGGTCTTTCAGTTATTAATCTCCCATATTTATTAATAAATACTTTATCAATACCTAAATAAATTGAAAAAATAAAACCTGTTAAAAGAATGATGGTTCCAAAAAGACCAAAGAAATGCATGGGTCTTTTTCCAAATCTTTCGATAAAAGATAACGTTATTAAATCAAGAAATCCTTTAATAAATCTGTCAGCTCCATATTTTGTATTTCCATGTTTTCTCGGGTGATGTAAAACAACTTTTTCACCAATTTTGTCAAAACCTAGATTTTTTGCAAGAACTGGAATATATCTATGCATTCCACCTGTAAGTTTAATTTCCTTGATAACATCTAACTTGTAAGCTTTAATTCCACAATTGAAGTCATTAAGCTTTATTCCAGATGAAAATCTAGCAGCCCAATTAAATAATTTTGACGGTATATTTTTAAATATTAGAGAATCATATCGTTTTTTCTTCCATCCTGATAATAAATCAAAATTTTCATTTTTCAAAATCCTGTATAATTGTATAATTTCATTGGGATCATCTTGAAGGTCAGCATCCATAGTAACTACGACACTACCTTTTGCAAATTTAAAACCAGCAGAAAGAGCCATTGATTTTCCATAATTAGTTAAAAATCTCAGAGCTGTAGTGTTCTTGTAATTATTTGCCACTTTTTTAAGAACAGACCAAGATTTATCCTTGCTGCCATCATCTATAAAAATTATTTCATAGTTAAGATTTGAATCTGACAAACAAGAAACTATTTTTGAATGAAGTTCTGCAAGAGATTCATCCTCATTATATAACGGAATAACAATTGACAAATCCATCATTTATTTTTAGTAAAGTTAGCAAGATTATATCTATTAGTTTTAAATATTGCATAATAATAAAAAAAAGCTAAATTTGCATCCGTTATTAAAGAAATGAAAAAAGGTATTCATCCAGAAAACTATAGGTTAGTCGCTTTTAAAGATATGTCTAACAATGATGTGTTTATTACTAAATCTGCTGTTCAAACAAAAGACTCAATTTCATTAGATGGCATTGATTATCCGTTAGTAAAACTTGAAATTTCTAGGACATCCCATCCATATTACACTGGTAAAACTAAACTTGTGGATACTGCTGGTAGAATTGATAAATTTAAAAACAGGTATGCTAATATTTCTTTAAAATCTAAACAATCTCCTGCCGTCGAAGATGTTCCTGCTGCTGAAGAAGTTCAGGTTGCTGAAGATATTCCTGCTGCTGAAGAAGTTCAGGTTGCTGAAGATATTCCTGCTGCTGAAGATACTCCTACTGAAAGTGAGGAAAAACAAAATAAAAAGTAGTTAATTCTTAAGTACTTTTTTTAAATTAAGTTGATTTACAGCGTTTGCTTCTAGCCCTGTAATATTTTTTGTTACAATTCTTACACTCATATCATAATAAAGAGGAATTATTGGTGAATATTTTCTTATTATTTTTTCAAGATTATTACTTAATTTTTCAGATGAAATTGAACTTTTTTTTCCAATTTTATTGTAAAGTTCATCATAAATTGAGTCTTTAAAATATGTGTAGTTTGGACCTTTTGGGGTATGATTTTTGGAGTAAAATAGTGAAAAATAATTTTCAACATGGGGGTAATCTGCGATCCAGCTTGCTCTAAAAGCATCATAACTGCCTTTTGCTTTACCTTGTCTTAATATTGAAGATGGTGTTATTTCTATTTTTGTTGTAATCCCAATTTTTTGTAGTTCAGATTGAACAAACTCAATTATATCTAAATATTGAGAATCTGTAACAATTGTAAAATCTATTTCTTTCAGATCATTCTGTTTTTTATAAATTGATATCATTTTTTTTGCTAAATCAGGTTGATAATCATATCGGTTTCTATAAAAACCACTATTTAATCCGTTAGGAACAATACCACTTTCACCAGCGTAACCAATATTTTTTCTCAAATATTTTATCATTTTTTTTCTATCAATTCCAAAATTAATTGCAGAACGTAGCAATGTATCTTTTATTAACCTGTTTTGAGTGTTAAAACCTATGTATTCAGTATTTAAATATGGTGATTTTAAAAGTTTAAAATTTGTTAAAAAATTTGCATTTAGATTGCCCTTAGAATCAAAAATTTGATCAATTATTGAATTTTCAGGTGAATTAACCATATCCAATCTTCCTGATAAAAGTTCCATGAATTCACTTTTTTTATCAGGTATAAATGATATTGCAACACCATCAATATAGGGCAATCTAGTTCCAGCATTATCAATTTCAAAATAATTTTTATTTTTAAGTAGTACAAGTTTTATGTTTTCATCCCATTTTTTAAATTTAAATGGTCCAGTTCCGATAGGTTTTTTTGAAAAATTTACACCTAAGTTCTCAACAACTTCATGTGGAACTACTGAACAATATTTCATACTTAAAATGCCTAAAAAAGGATCAAATTCTTTTATGAGTTTAATCTCAAATACAGAATCATTTATAGCTTGAAAATTTTGAACATTATTAAACACCCAATATCCTGGTGAAGCTATTTGACTGTCAAGAAGTCTTTTAAAGCTATACACAAAATCTTTAGCCTTTACTTTTCTTGTTAATTTCTTTCCAAAATGTTCAGATTCATGAAAAAAAACATCGTTTCGGATTTTAAATGTATACGTTTTTTTGTCCTTGCTTATAATCCAGCTTGAAGCCAAATCAGGCTTAATCTCTAATTTATCATTAAGCTGAACTAATCCGTTAAATATTTGATTTACAGGCCAAATATTTCTTAGCGTTGAAGAAAATGCAGGGTCTAATGAACTAATATTTGAGTATTCGTTGTATTTAAAGATATTATTGTTTTGATTTATGTCTTTGCTACATGAATTAAGTAATACCCCAAAAAACACAATAATTAAAATTGAATTACTTAATTTATACATGTAAGATCTATATTTGCTCAAAATATTAACAATTGAATGTAGCATTTAAAACATTAGGATGTAAACTAAATTACTCAGAAACTTCTTCAATTTCAAGAGATTTTGAAAATAAAGGACATAAAAAAGTTTCTTTCAAAGATAATGCTGATTTGTATGTAATTAATACATGTTCAGTTACTCACAATGCCGATAAAGAATTTAAATATCTTGTTAATAAAGCAAAAAAAATAAATCCAAAATCTAAAATCATAGCTATTGGTTGTTATGCTCAGTTGAAACCTCTTGAAATATCTGAAATTGAAGGTGTTGATCTTGTTCTTGGAGCCGATAAAAAATTTGACTTAATAAATTATATTAATACAAATGAGTCACATTCATGTGAAATAGATAATGTTAGTACTTTTAAATCTGCATATTCTATGGGAGATAGAACAAGATCTTTTTTAAAAGTCCAAGATGGATGTAATTATAAATGTACATATTGTACAATTCCATTAGCAAGAGGAAAATCAAGAAGTGGCACAATAAATGAAATAATTGAAAATGCAAAAAAACTAGTAGAAAATGGTGTTAAAGAAATTGTATTAACAGGTGTTAATATTGGAGATTATGGTATTATAAATAAAGATTCAACAATACAATCAACTTTTTTAGATTTAATAAACAATATTGAAAAGGTTTCAGGACTTGAAAGGGTAAGAATTTCATCTATTGAACCCAACTTGCTAAATAATGAAATTATCCACTTTGTAAGTGAGAGCAAAAAATTTATGCCCCATTTTCATATTCCTCTTCAAAGTGGATCAAATAAAATATTAAAATTAATGAAGAGAAGATATTTAAGAGATTTATATGAAACTAGGGTTCAAAAAATAAAAAATCTTATTCCTGATTGCTCAATTGGTGTTGATGTTATTGTAGGTTTTCCAGGTGAGAATGAAGGTGACTTTATTGATACCTATAGTTTTATTGAAAAATTAAATATTTCCTATTTACACGTTTTTCCTTATTCTGAGAGAGATAATACTGAAGCTGTAAACTTGTGTGATAAAAATTCAAATCAAATTAAAAATGAAAGAGCTAATATTCTTAGGAAGCTCTCTGACTATAAAAAAAACATTTTCTACAACAAAAATATTTATTCAAATAGAAAAGTACTGTTTGAATCTGAAAACAAGAATGGATTCATTTATGGATTTACAGATAATTATGTAAGAGTAAAAACATTATGGTCTTCAAAGCTTATAGATAAAGTATTTAATTTCAGTTTAGATAAAATCTGTGATGACAAAACTGTTTTGGGGAATATCAACTAGATCCTAACTCCAATAGGTAAAAGCTCCATATATTCTCTATGGGTTTTTATAAATTTTTTAATTTCTATGTCGGTAGGCATCATTCTCAATTTTTTTTCTTTTATAATTTCAAAAATTTCGGTAAGAAACTTGTCTTTAAAATCATTATCTGAATTCTCAGGAATAATTATCTTGGTTAGAAATATTTTTCTTTCTTGTAATGCATATTCAACTTTTGCTAAATTGCCATTAATTTCTACCTCAAATTGACGCAGGAAATTATTATCATTAATAGTAAGTTGAGATGACATAAAGATTTAGTTGTTTAATTAATGCTAATATACAAAAAATGCTTCTATTTGCTTGTTAATGAGAATAATTAAAAATAATGTTTATGATGTTTATATGATGCCAGGCATGGCTGCTAATCCTTTAATTTTTGAAAGAATTAATCTTCCCAAAAATTATAGAATTAATTATTTGGAATGGTTAATGCCAATTGGAGATGAGAAATTAAATAATTACGTGAGAAGACTTTCAAAATCAGTAAAGGGAAAAAATATCGTATTAATTGGTGTGTCATTTGGCGGCATCATAGTACAGGAAATTGCCAAAATTATTGATGTTCATAAAATAATAATAATTTCAAGCGTTAAGTCAAGTAGTGAGTTGCCTTTTTTAATGCATCTTGGTAAAAACATCAATGCACACAGATTATTCCCTGTAAATTGGCTTGAAAGTTTTGAATCACTAGCAGTTTTTGTTTTTGGCCCCTCCATAAAAAAAAAAATAGATCTTTATAGAAAATACTTATCAATAAGGGATAAAAAATATTTGAGATGGTCAATAAAAAATATTATAGAGTGGAAAAATCCAAGGTACCCAAAGAATTTGATACACATTCATGGAACCCATGATTTAGTTTTTCCATCAATTTATATAAAAAAAGCAGTATTTATTTCAAAAGCAACTCATGCTATGATTTTGACCCATTCAAAATGGTTTAACAATAATCTACCACGCTTAATAGTGGAAGTCTAAATCCTTTTCATTTGAGTTTGCATTAACTTGATTTGTTGAGTCATCATGCCATGTTTATCAAGTTTCTTTGCTTCATTTAAAAGTAATGTAGCCTCTCTTTTTCTTCTCTTCTGCATTAATATCCCAGCTAGACTAAGTTTTGCCATTGCTAAATCTTGATTCATATTTAGACCAACTTGTATAGCTTTTTTAAAATATTTCTCAGCTTGAGTTAAATTTTTTTGAGAGTAAATAATTCCATAAAGATAATTGAGATATCCAAATTGTTTTTTTATTAATGAGGATTTTGGATTTTTAATTTTATTTAACCAATTTTCAGTTCCGTCAAAGTCCTGTTTCCTCATTTTTAAAAAAGCCATAATTAAAATTTCATTTTTGAAGTAAAGCAACAAGAAAATTAAACTTAAAAAAATTAAAGCAATTCCATTTCCAATATTTTCTAAAGAAAATTGATAAATAGAATAACCTAATATAATAGTGAAAATTACTAGTTTATATAATTTATTAAACATGAAAAATATTTTCAACTAAATTACTAAAAGAAATTTATTCATTTTACTTTTCTAAAAGTTATTTATCGTATATTTGGCCGAATTTTAAAGACCTGTCCTGATGAAAAGAACTTATCAGCCATCAAATAGAAAAAGAAAAAATAAACACGGCTTCAGAGAAAGAATGTCTAGTGCCGAGGGAAGAAAGGTTTTAGCATCTAGGAGAGCAAAAGGAAGAAAAAAATTAACCGTTTCTTGTGAGCCAAATCATAAAAAATAAGTTGATAAAAAAATATAAAAAAGGTGTTGCTGTTTACAGTAGCACCTTTTTTTTTGATATATTGAGATTGTAAAAATATGCCCCTTCGAAAAGAACTTAAAAGTATCCTAATAATTGGCTCAGGGCCAATCATTATTGGTCAAGCATGTGAGTTTGATTACTCTGGATCACAAGCTCTTAGATCCTTAAATGAAGACGGGATTGAGACAATTTTAATAAATTCAAACCCAGCTACGATTATGACAGATCCAGTGATGGCTGATCATATTTATTTACTCCCCTTAAACACAAAATCGATAAAAAAAATTCTGTCAAATCACAAAGTTGATGCTGTTTTACCTACAATGGGTGGTCAAACAGCTCTTAATTTGTGTATTGAAGCTGATGAAAAAGGAATATGGGAAGAGTTTGGAGTTGAAATTATTGGTGTTGACATTGATGCCATCCAAATAACAGAAGACAGGGAAAAATTTAGACTATTATTGGATAAAATTGATATTCCTTATGCACCTTCAGAAACTGCTTCCTCTTTTTTAAAGGGAAAAGAAATTGCTCAAGAGTTTGGATTTCCACTTTGTGTTAGGCCTTCATTTACATTGGGTGGTACTGGAGCTTCTATTGTTTATGAAAAGAACAAGTATGATACACTTCTAAAAAGGGGATTAGAAGCATCTCCAATTCATGAAGTCATGATTGATAAAGCCTTGTTAGGATGGAAAGAGTATGAACTAGAGTTATTGAGAGATAAAAATGATAATGTAGTTATTATTTGTACTATTGAAAATATGGACCCAATGGGAATCCATACCGGTGATTCTATTACGGTTGCTCCTGCTATGACACTTTCAGATACAACTTATCAAAAAATGAGAGATATGGCCATTAAAATGATGAGAAGTATTGGTGATTTTGCAGGTGGATGTAATGTTCAATTTGCCGTTAGTCCTGATGAGAATGAAGACATCATTGCTATTGAAATTAATCCTAGGGTTTCAAGATCTTCCGCTCTAGCATCAAAAGCTACAGGTTACCCCATAGCAAAAATTGCAAGTAAATTAGCGATCGGATATTCTCTTGATGAGCTTGATAATCAAATAACAAAATCTACATCTGCTTTATTTGAACCAACCTTAGACTATGTTATTGTCAAAATTCCTAGGTGGAATTTTGATAAGTTTGAAGGATCTGAAAGAACATTAGGTTTACAAATGAAAGCTGTAGGAGAAGTCATGGCTATTGGAAGATCATTTCAAGAGGCATTACACAAAGCAACACAATCGTTAGAAATTAAAAGAAACGGTTTGGGTGCTGACGGTAAAGGTTACACTGATTATCAAACAATAATCAATAAACTTAAGTTTGCGAGCTGGGATAGAGTTTTTGTAATATATGATGCTATTAAAATTGGTATCTCTGTTGAAAGAATTCATGAAATCACTAAAATTGATATGTGGTTTTTAAAGCAATTTGAGGAATTATCCGTTCTTGAAGATGAAATTGAAAAATATGATATTGAAAAAATTACTAAGGAGTTGTTACTTGAAGCTAAGCAAAAAGGTTTTGCTGATAGACAAATTGCTCATATGCTTGGTTGTTATGAAAGTGAAGTTCATAAAAAAAGAAAAAGTCTCAATATTAATAGAGTTTATAAGTTAGTTGATACATGTGCTGCTGAGTTTAAAGCTATGACCCCTTACTATTATTCAACTTTTGAACAAGAAATAACCACTCCCAGCGGCAAAACTTATACTCAAAATGAAAGCGAATCGAGTAGTCGTAAAAAGATTGTTGTGTTAGGATCCGGTCCAAACAGAATTGGACAAGGTATTGAGTTTGATTATTGTTGTGTTCACGGTGTTCTTGCAGCTTCTGAATGTGGTTATGAAACAATTATGATTAATTGTAACCCTGAAACTGTATCTACTGATTTTGATGTAGCTGACAAATTATATTTTGAACCAGTTTTTTGGGAGCATATTTATGATATTATTCAACATGAAAACCCTGTTGGAGTAATAGTTCAGTTAGGAGGACAAACTGCTCTTAAATTAGCTGAAAAATTAGATAAATATGGAATTAAAATTATTGGAACATCTTATAAATCTCTTGACTTGGCAGAAGATCGTGGTTCATTTTCAGAATTATTAATGAAAAATAAAATTCCTTACCCAGAGTTTGGAGTTGCTCAAACAGCTGATGAAGCTTTAAAACTTTCAGATACTCTGAATTTTCCAATTCTTGTTAGACCCTCATATGTCCTTGGTGGTCAAGGAATGAAAATTGTTATTAATAAAGAAGATCTCGAAGCCCATGTTGTAGATTTATTGCAAAAAATACCAAATAATAAATTATTGTTAGATCATTACTTGGATGGAGCAATTGAAGCTGAAGCTGATGCAATTTGTGATGGAGAAAAAGTTCAAATTATTGGAATTATGGAGCATATTGAACCCTGTGGAATTCATTCTGGTGATTCTAATGCTACATTACCACCATTCAATTTAGGCGATTTTGTAATGCAACAAATAATTGATCACACAAATAAAATTGCTTTAGCACTTAATACCGTTGGTTTAATCAATATTCAGTTCGCTATTAAAGATGACACTGTTTTTATTATAGAAGCAAATCCACGCGCATCCAGAACTGTTCCATTTATTTCTAAAGCATATAAGCAACCTTATGTAAACTATGCTACAAAAATTATGTTAGGAGAAAATAAAATTGATGATTTTAAGTTTAATCCAAAATTGGAGGGTTTCGCAATTAAACAGCCTGTTTTTTCCTTCAATAAATTCCCAAATGTTGATAAAAGCTTAGGCCCAGAAATGAAAAGTACTGGTGAAAGTATACTATTTATTGATGATTTAAAGGATGATGATTTTTATGAAATATACTCAAGAAGAAAAATGTATTTAAGTAAATAAATTTTTACTTAATTTTAAATATCTATTTCTTAAATAAATAATTATTATGGAATATATAATCTTATTGGTCATTATGGCTGGTTTTATTTTGTTGTATTTAAAAAAACCAAACTTAAATATTGATC
>JBELHE010000053.1:0-11246 GCA_042091575.1 Cryomorphaceae bacterium | reverse complement strand
CATTCATTTCTAAAATAAAGATAACTTTTCTTGAAGCCAAAGATTTTGAAATTTATTATTTGGGTCGTATCGTTCTGCTTGAAACTTTATATTAAACTTTCTATCTCTTGGATCATTACCAACACCTGAAACATACATCCAATTTCCATAATTACTGTGAACATCATAATCAATAAGTTTAGACTCAAAATATTTAGCTCCCCATCTCCAATCAATTTTATTTTCTTTTGAAAGGTAACTAGCAACATTCTGTCTTCCTCTGTTACTCATCCAACCAGTATTTTTTAATTCTAGCATATTAGCATTTATAAAAGGTTCAGGTGTTTTACCATTTAACCATTCTTCAAATAATATCTTATCTTGACTCCATTGATAGTTTTTTTCAAGTATCCCTCCAATTTTAAATATTTTATTTCCATTTATTCTAGAAATGTATTTAAAAAAATCTCTCCAAATCAACTCAAAAATCATCCAATATGTAGATTGATTTTTTTCAATTTTAAATTCATAATCTTTAATTGCATGATAAATAATCCTTGGTGATAGTGATCCATTAGCAAGCCAAGAGGATAATTTTGAACTATAATCCTTACCTATCAATCCATTTCTTGTTTTTTTATAAAAACTAACTTTTTTAGACTCCCATAGATAATAATTAATCCTTTTAATGCCTTCAATATATCCTCCTTTAAATGGGAAAGCAGTTCGATCATCAAAATTAAATTCATTTAAACCAAGTTCTTTAAAAGAAGGAATATTATACTCTTTTTCAATTAAATTCGTATCATTCATTTTAGTGTTTAAGACAAAACATTCTCTTACATTTGATTTTTTTTCACAATACTTTCTAAAATTTGTAAATACATTTGAAATATTATTCAAATCGATATCATCGGGGTGAAAGAGAAATTGATCATTAAACTTAAAAAGATCAATACTTTGGTCGTTCAAAAAATTATCCTCATTTATCTCTTCATAAGTCCATTCATCTTGCAAATAAACTCTGTTTATTTTATGACTTTTAATAATACTAGAAATTAAATTTTTTGGTTTATCAAATCCAATAACAAGAGTAATATTAATTTTTTTTAACTCATCTTTTAAGCTTTGTACAGATTCTAATAAAAACTTTGCTCTGAAAGAATCAATTTTGGGAAAGCCTAAAGAATTAAACTTGAAATTATCTGGGTTAAAACAATATACAGCAATTATTTTTTTTGATTGTTTGAGAGCATGATAAAGACCTGTGTGGTCTTGAGTTCGCAAATCATTTCTAAACCAAATTAAAGAACTAATTTCTTCTACATCTTTTACTACAGTATTTGACATTTTCCCAGTTTTTTTCCCATTTTTTCCTCCAACTAAATGGTAAATTACACTTAATACATATTTTGCTTGGAAGATTAATTTTTTTCAAAATTAAATTTCTATAATTAACAATTTATATTTCAAAAACTTTGCCATCGTTTAGTTAAGGAAAATGTATCGCAGATTTTTTTTAATTAAAATTATCTTATGCATAAAATTTGATATAGTAACATTTAATAATATTATGCCAGAATTAATTAATAATCATAAAGTTGTAGCAAAAGCTTTTAAGCATCTAGAAAATGATCCAGTTTTAGGATATTTTATTAAAATCTTTGGTGATAAAATTAATCCAACAGAAAGATATGACTCGAACTATGCCCTATCCATATGTAATTTAATAATTGAGCAACAAATAAGTTTTAAAGCTGCTATCACAATTAAAAAAAAATTTTCAAAACTGATCAATGGTAAATCCAATAAGGAAATCTTAAGAATGAATAATAACAATATTCAAGAAATTGGAATTTCAAATAGAAAAGTTCTATATATGAAAAATGTATTGCTTTTTTTTATGAAAAATAAAATTAAAATAGAAGACTTATCTAATGACCAAGTAATTAACACCTTAATATCAATCAAAGGAATAGGAAAATGGACATGTGAAATGTTTTTGATGTTTGTATGTCTAAGAAAAGATATTTTTTCTTTTGGTGATCTAGCACTTGTAAATAGTATAAAAAAAAACTACGGCATTAGTGACAATAAAATTTTAAAATCAATAACTGAAACTTGGGCACCTTACAGAACTATAGCTGCTCTATTAATTTGGTATTCAATTGAGAATAAAATATTTTTTCATAAACATAATTCTCTAAAAAAGTTTTTATCAACTCTAAAATAATATCCATTTTCTTCATGAATACTACCATCAGGTTTAGATTTATTCGTATGGTATTTCATAATATGATCTTTGAATTCAATTATATTATGAATTTTATAATCTCTACCATTTAAATCTTTAATTATCATTACTTAATTGTTTATTTAATTTGTTAATTATTAAATCGTATCCTTTTCTGTTTAGATGAAGGCCATCCCTTAAAAAAAAACTTTTATTAATTATTCCATTTTCAATTATTTCATCAAAACAATTTAATTGAAACAAATTATCAAACTTTTTAAAATGTTCTGTTATCATAGTGTTAAGAGTCATAATTTCAGTTAATTTTGAGATTCTTTCAATTGATGGTTTAAGTTGAATATTGATTATTTTAGTACACTTATATTTTTGATTAATCATTTTAATTAATTCAACTAGTTTATTAAATATTTCACTAGGTGAAAATCCTAAGGCCAAGTCATTTCCTCCACAGTAAAGAACAATAGTTTTAGGTGAAATTGTTCTAAATAAATTATTAAAATTATCAATCATTGAGTCTATTGAAGAACCGCCGTAACCTAAATTAAGAGTATTGTAATTTTTAAAATCTTTTTCAAAAGATTTCCAAAGTCTTAGCGTTGAACTACCGTAAAGAATTAAAAGATCATTTTTATTCTTCTTTGAAATAATTTTCTTTTTTAATATTTTGATTTCATCTTTAAAATCAAGCTTAAAATCAATTAAATTTCTTATATGTTTTTTATATTTTTTATTTAAAGAAACTAGAAAATCTTTTAGATTAGGATCATCAGGTCTTGTAATTCCATAATCACTCATTTTAAAAGGCTTTAAAATCTCACATTTCAAAACATTCTCTGATATTAATTTATCAAAATTTACCATCACTATGGGGACAATGTAGGGCTCAATTCTTGACATAGTAGCTAATTTGAAAGCACCAGATTTAAATTTTCCAGGTGAATTTTCTGTTTCACATGACACACCCTCAGGACTAATAATTAAACTGTTATTATTTTTTAACTCATTTAATGATCTTTTAAAAAAATCATTGTTAAAATCTTTTATTTTTTTTTTGGTAAAATTTTTAGGAAGAAAATCTTTAGAATATACTCTTATGTAATTAAATTTATCATAATAGTTAGAGTGTTTTATTTCTGATGGTTTTGAACATCTGACAATTCTGACACCAGGATTATTATAGTATTTATCAAGAATAAAACTACTTATAAAGTGACTATCTAATGTTATTTGAAAATCTGAATCAATTTCATAATGAGGATTATTATTCAAGTGATTATAAATAAAAATTGAGGAAGTCTCATATGGAAGATTTTCAGATCCTTTGATAATTACATCTGAATTAGATAAAATTTTATAAAATTTGTTTGCTGCTAGTACTCTTGCTTCAGTAATTGAACTTTCTTTTGGAAGATTTGATACGGCAGAGTACAAATCAAAGAATGCTTTTTTAAAATAATTTTCATCAAATAAATTATTTTTCACTAGAGCTGAATTTTTTTAAGATTGATTTAATATCAGTTGGGGAGTTGACGTAATACTTTGCAGAAGTGTTTTTTTCCCCAACTTTAATCGATATTGATTTTTCTGGTAAAACATTAAACATATATTCATCAGATGTGTCATCACCACAACAAAAAATAAAATCTAATTTGTTATTGGTTAAGACTTCACTAATAATATTACCCTTATTAATAGAAATGTTAGTAACCTCTAGTGCTTTATTTCCATCGATAACTGATATCTTTTCAGTTATTAAACTTGAAAGAACAGTTTTTAATTCAATTATTCTCCTCTTGGCCAATTCTGGATCAGTTCTTCTGTAATGCCAGACTAAAGTGTTTTTTTTATTTTCAATAAATGTTCCAGGTGTATTATCAGTAAATGATTGAAAAATTGGTGACACATCATTTTTCCATTTTATATCCTCTTGACCCTTACATATCCATTTTTTTGATCCTGAATATTTAACAAAATTACCATGCTCAGCTGCCATATTAATATCAAGTTTTCCAAACCATCTATCTAAAAATTTTTGGTCTCTTCCACTAACAATAAATATTTGTGTACCAAGATCATTATTTAATGATTTTAAAACTTTCAACAAACTTTTTTGAGGAGTAGCTAAATCAGGATTACTGTTGAAGTCTGATAATGTTCCATCATAATCTAAAAAGAGAACTTTTTTACTAGAGCTTTTAAAATTATTAATAATATCTATTTCTAAAGCTCTGCTTAATTTAATAGTTTCATTGTCAAAACTTGAATTGAGTTTTTTTGAGAGCAATTCTGTAAAATCTTCAGCCCATCTTTGAACTGTATATCTAGATAATCTTTTTTGCATTGTAAGCATTCTTCTTTTTTGTTCTTTCTTGGGCATTTTTAACGCCTCGTGAATGCTTTCAGCCATCTGATCTAAATCAAATGGGTTTACTCGAATTGAATCAAATAATTCTATAGAGGCACCTGCCATTTCACTAAGAATAAGTACTCCGTCCGAATTAATTCTAGTAGAAACAAACTCTTTTGCCACTAAATTCATTCCATCTCTTAGCGGAGTTATCATAGCGATGTCTGAACTCATGTATAAATCTATAAGATCATCGAAATTCATTGCTCTGTAGTAATACCAAACTGGGGTCCAGTTTACAGTGGCAAATTTCCCATTAATTCTTCCAACTAATTCATCTGTTTCCTTTTTAAGATTCTTATAATCTAAAACATCAGATCTGGATGGTACTGTTAACATTACTAACCTAACTTTTTCTAAGTATTGAGGATGTTTTTCTAAAAAAATTTCAAAAGCCTTTACTCTGTTTATAATACCTTTTGTATAATCGAGTCTATCTATCGATAAAATTAGTTTACTTTTTTGAGAAGATTTTTTATGAATATCTAATTGTTTTTTTAAATTGGATTCCTGAGATTTTTTTAGTTTATCATGAATTTTTGCAGCATTATAAAACTTTTCATAATCAATTCCCATCGGAAAAGTATTAACGATAACTTCTCTGGAATTGTGAGAAACACGGTTGAAATTAACTTCTTTTCTCAAAATTCTTTTTACTGAACTAATAAAATGTCTTTCGTAATTATATGTATGAAACCCAACAAGATCCGCACCTAAAATTCCCTCTAAAAGCTCTTTCCTCCTAGGGAATATTCTGAATATTTCAAACGACGGAAAGGGAATGTGTAAAAAAAAACCAATAGATAAATCAGGTCTTTTATCCCGGATCATTTTGGGTAAGAGCATTAGTTGATAATCATGAACCCATACTGTACCATTTTTCTCAACATTTGAAATAACTATATCACAAAACTTTTTGTTTACTGTTAAATAACTATTCCAATGATCTTCATCAAACTTTGAATAATCGATAAAATAATGAAAAAGTGGCCATAAACTTTTATTAGACAAACCATAATAATACTTTTCAATTTCTTCTGAACTTAGATCAATCTGAATTAAATTTTGATCTTTTAAATTTTTATCAACTTCTAGCCTTGATTTTGTGGTAAATTCCTCAGATTCAATACCACTCCAACCTATCCATACTGAACTTTCATCACGAATTGAATTAACGCCAGTTGCTAATCCACCAGTTGAGGGTGTTAATTGAAAAGAATTTTCTAATTTTGACAATTGAATCGGAAGTCGGTTCGATACTATTACATTTTTTACCATTACAAATCGCAATTTAGGCATATGAACAAATTTCATGCAAAAAAAAATCTACTTAATTATGGTATAGTTGGAAATTGTAAATCTTCAGCGTTAATTTTTGAAGATTCCTCAATTAATTGGTGTTGTTTACCACAATTTGATTCTTCATCTGTTTTCGGTAAAATTTTAGATAATGAAATTGGAGGATCATTTAAAATAAATTGTGATAAATCATTTTTAATTAAACAAACTTATTTTAAAAATACAGCCATTCTAGTTACTAACTTCAAAAATGATAATGAAGAATTTGAATTAATTGATTATATGCCAAGATTTAAAAATGATGATGGCACTTTTTATTCTAGTCCTGAAATTCATAGAATTCTTTTGCCTATTAAAGGGACTCCCAAATTACAAATTAAATACGACCCTCAGTTAGAATATTCAACAGGAAAAACTAAAAAACATATTAAACAAAACTTCATAGTAAGTATAGTTGAAGACAAAAACTATGAAACACTTTTTTTATACACAAACATGAATAAAAAAGATGTTTTAAACAGCAATGAAGTAATTCTTAATAAAAAGATATTTTTTTGTGTATCCTACAATGAAAAAATAAATATTCCAAATTTTGAAAGTGTCTATTTTGAATTTGAAAAAACTAAAGTTTATTGGCTTAATTGGACAAATAAAAATCCGTATTTTAAAAATTATGGTAATGAAATTAATAGAAGCGCAATCACCTTAAAACTTCTTACTTTTGAAAAAACAGGTGCAGTTTTAGCTGCTGCAACTACATCAATTCCCGAAACAATTGGAGAGGTAAGAAATTGGGATTATAGATTTTGTTGGATTAGAGATGCTTCAATGGTCATTAAAATAATTACAAAGCTTGGTCACGTGAAAATTGTTAAAAATTTTATAGACTACATTGTGAATCTAATTCCTAATAAAAATGAAAAGCTTCAAATTATGTATGGAATTAATGGAGAGAAAATTTTAACTGAAAAAAAATTAGACCATTTATCTGGGTTTATGGATTCAAAGCCTGTTCGAGTTGGCAATGCAGCATACTTTCAAAAACAAAATGATATTTATGGAATTTTAATGGATGCTATTCATTTTCAAATTTTAAAATTTAAAGATGATAAATATAAACACGAACAATTATGGTCAATTGTAAAATCGATTGTTTGGTCAGTAAATAAAAACTGGAAAAAAGCTGACAAAGGTATATGGGAGTTCAGAAATAAAGAAATGCACTTTACTTTTTCCAAACTTTTATGTTGGGTTGCTGTAGACAGAGCAATTAAAATATCAGAATTAATTCAAAGAGGTGAAAAAGCAAAGAAATGGGAATCATTAAGAAAAGAGATTCATGATGATATTATTGAAAATGCGTGGTCTAAAAAGAAGCAAGCTTTTACTCAATCATATGGATCTGAAGAATTGGACTCATCAGTCCTTTTGATGGAAAGTTATGGATTTATTGAAGCTAGTGATTCTAAATTTATTAAAACAGTAAAATCAATTGAAGATGAACTTATGTTTGAGGGATTACTGTTCAGATATAAAAATAAAGATGATTTTGGAGAGCCTAAATCTTCTTTCACAGTTTGTACTTTTTGGTTTATAGATAGTTTGTACAAAATAGGTGAAAAAGAAAAAGCAAAAAAAATGTTTGATAAACTCTTATCATACAGTAATCACTTAGGTTTATTTAGTGAAGATCTTGATTTTAAATCAAAGGAATTACTTGGAAACTTTCCACAAGCATATTCCCATCTTGCTTTGATTGAAACAGCACTAAATTTCAATAATTAATAAATTTATAATTTAAACTTTCTAAGATTAGTTGAAAAAAATTTTAAAATTTAAGATTATTATTGTTTATGCTTAAAATAGCTCACAGTAAAATATATAACCATCCACTGCCTAAAAATCATAGATTTCCAATGGAAAAATATGATTTAATCCCAGAAAAATTAATTCTTGAAAATACTTTAAATAATGAAAATTTTTTTGAACCTGGATCAATAAATAAAGAAGATATTTTATCAACCCATTGCCCAGATTATTATAATAAATTAGTTTCTCAGTCATTGACAAAAAAAGAAATTCGTCCAATTGGTTTTCCTATGAGTGAACTTTTGATAGAAAGAGAAAAAAAAATAACACAAGGAACAATTGAATGTACTGATTTTTCAATCAAAAATGGTATTTCTATGAACCTAGCAGGTGGAACTCATCATGCTTTTCATGACAAAGGAGAAGGATTTTGTATGCTTAATGACCAAGCAATTGCTGCTAACTATTTATTAAGTAATAATATGGTAAAAAAAATTTTAATCATTGATTTAGATGTTCACCAAGGCAATGGAACAGCCTCAATTTTTAGAAATAATAAAAATGTTTATACTTTGTCCTTTCATGGAAAGAAAAATTATCCCTTTAAAAAAGAAAAAAGTGATTTAGATGTTGATTTTGAGGATGAAACTGGAGATGCTGAATATTTATTAAAACTTAAAAACATTTTTCCAAATTTGATAAACACTTTTAATCCTGATTTTGTATTTTATTTGTCAGGTGTAGATATACTTAAAACAGACAAGTTAGGAAGATTAAGTATTAGTATAGAAGGTTGTAAACAGAGAGACAGTTTAATAATTAACCATTGTAAAAATTATCAAATTCCTTTACAAATAAGCATGGGAGGGGGATATTCAGAAAATATTGAAGATATTTTAGAAGCCCATTGCAATACATTTAGGGTAGCACAAGAAATTTATTTCTAAAACTTATTTTTATTAGTGCAACATTCTTCATCTTGGCACTGACAATATTTTAAATTATAAACATGTAATAAAGCAAGATTTGATGCCGCAATATAATTAGCAAATTCAGGGATATGTAAAATTCCAAATTCTTCATTTAAAATTAAAGATGAAAGAAGAAGATATCCGATCCATAAAAAAGGTTTCATAAATTTTCTTGATGTTTTTCTAGCAGAGCTATAAACTGCAAAAAAAGAAATAATAATAAATACATAATTAAGTCCTGACCACCAAAATGGAATTATGAATAATAATGGAGTTGAAACACAATGAATTAAACATAATAATGATGAGATGGCTCCAAAAATATCTGAATTTTTTAAAATTATTCTCAATTCTTTTTATTTAGTTTGCAAATGAACAAATATATCTGAAATTCTCAAAATTAATTTTAAAATTTAATGAATTATAAGAAATGTTTTAAAGCCCATAATTATAATTATTATTTTTTCGTGTAATATGAATAAAAATACTCCAAATGCAAAAAAAATTAAAAAAGAGCTAAAAGCACATAACAAAGTAAGACTTGACAACTATTATTGGCTTAATGACAAGAATAATCCTAATGTTATTAATTATTTAAATTCTGAAAATACTTATACCAAGAAAGTATTAAAAAATACAGAAGGATTTCAAGAAAATTTATTCAATGAAATGAAGTCAAGAATAAAAGAAAATGACATGTCAGTTCCATATTTTTTTAATGAATATTGGTATATAAAAAGATTTGAAAAAGGGAAAGATTATCCAATTTACACTAGGAAATTTAAAAGTTTAAAGAATGATGAAGAAGTAATAATTGATGTAAATAAACTTGCAAAAAAACATACATATTATAGTATTGGAGACATAAGTATTAGTCCTGATAATAAAATTTTAGCTTACAGCTTTGATACTCTTTCAAGAAGATTATATTCAATTAAATTTCTCAATTTAAAAACTAGAGAATATTATAAAGAAACTATAAAAAATACAACAGGTTCAATTACTTGGGCAAATGATAATAAAACTGCTTTCTATTCAAAAAAAGAAAATAAAACACTCAGAGTTAATAAAATATTTAAACATAAATTAAATATGGACTCTAAAAAAGATGTTTTAGTATATGAAGAAAAAGATGATGAATTTAGCACTGGCATATCAAAAACAAAATCTCAAGATTTTTTAGTTATTTCATCTAGGAGTACATTATCAACAGAGCTTAGATATCTCAATGCAAATAATCCTGAAAATAAATTTAAACTCTTTTTAAAAAGGGAACAAAATCATGAATATAGTATTAGTCATTTTCAAGACAATTTTTATATTTTAACCAATTCTAATAATTCTAATAATTTTAGAATTATGATGTGCTCAACAATTGATACATCTAAGTTAAATTGGAAAGAAGTTATTCCTCACAATAAAGATATTTTAATTGAAGATTTTGAGTTGTTCAATGATTTTTTTGTTATCGTTGAAAGGAATCTTGGATTAATCAAATTTAAAATTAAAAAATGGAAAGAAAATAAAGATTATTACCTTCCGTTCCAAGGTGAGACTTATAATACTTCCTTAGGAGTTAATTTAGACTTAAGCTCAAATAAATTAAGATATAATTTTACTTCACTTACTAATCCTTCATCTGTAATTGAGTTTGACATGATCAATCATTCGAAAAAGGTTTTAAAAGTTCAAGAAATTACTGATAAAAATTTTAATTCAAATAATTATGAATCTAAAAGAATATGGGCAACTTCTCACGATGGAGTTAAAATACCAATATCAATTGTAAAAAGAAAAGAAACGGCTATTAGTGAAAATACTCCACTTCTGTTGTATGGCTATGGATCTTACGGAATCACAATTGATCCTTATTTTTCAACAACAAGATTAAGCCTTCTGGACAGGGGATTTGTATATGCAATTGCTCATATTAGAGGAAGTGAATATTTAGGTCGAAATTGGTATGAAAATGGAAAATTATTAAGAAAGAAAAATACATTTTTAGATTTTATATCCTCAGCAAAATATTTGATAAGTGAAAAGTATACATCTAGTGCACATTTATATGCTATGGGAGGCTCTGCAGGTGGATTATTAATGGGGGCCGTAATTAATATGGAGCCTGAATTATTTAATGGAGTTATTGCTGCTGTACCTTTTGTTGATGTTATGACAACAATGCTTGATGAATCTATACCATTGACAACACTTGAATATGATGAATGGGGTAACCCAAATGAATTAGAATACTATAATTATATGCTATCTTATTCGCCGTATGATAATGTTTCGAATCTTAATTATCCGAATCTACTTATTACAACTGGACTTCATGATTCCCAAGTACAATATTGGGAGCCTGCAAAATGGATAGCAAAACTTAGAGATTATAATAGATCAAAAAATCATCTCTTACTTCACACAAACATGGACACCGGCCATGGAGGTGCATCGGGAAGATTTAATGCACTAAAAGAAATTGCAATGGAATATGCGTTTCTAATTGGTTTAGAACAAAAGCTATTCT
>JBELHE010000052.1:0-11374 GCA_042091575.1 Cryomorphaceae bacterium | reverse complement strand
GTAACTGTCGCCGGGGTTCGAATCCCCGTCTCTCCGCAAAAACCCTTGTAAGTCTATGATTTACAGGGGTTTATTTTTTTGGTTGCCTGAATCGTTGCCTTTACTGCTTTTAACTGTAACTAAGGTATATAAAATCTATATATCGTCTTTATTTGCACAACTATAAACAGCCATAGCTCCGTCATCCATCATTGATACTTGACCACCAGGATATACTGAAACTTCTTTAGCAATGTCGTTGGTGGCATAGCAAGTTCCACCAGAACCACCAACAGCCCAAACTCCAACTCCTTTGTTTTTAATTTTAAGTGCAATAAAGTAAACATCATCAAAGCTTTTGGATTTAGTTGCACAAGTTGATTCAACCTTGAGGACCATATTTCTTTCAAAACCAGACATAATTGTGTCAATCTGAATATCGGTTGGTTCAATAAAAACTCTAGGAATTTCTTCACAACTAAAAAAAAAGGGAATAAACAGATAAAGTAAAATTATTTTTTTCATAAACATAAATATAACTAATCACATCGAAAATTCCATTGAGTATCACGATAAGCTTCCCAACACCCCTGCTCTATTCTGTAAGTCCAAATTTCATTGTATCCATCTATACAGACATAAGTGTATTCTACCCAGTCATCACCGTATTGTACTGCATAAGGTTCACTTAGAGGAGAACTGGGGTATTCTGAAAGATCACAGTTATCAGTTTCGCATGATATCAAAAAAATCAAGAATAAGTATAAAATAATTCTCATAACTAATCAGATCCAATAATTATACCAGTTAAATACAAAAATATAATGTGTGCAGATATAGTGCACAAATAGAACTTTTCTTTGCTATGTAATTAATTAAACCCTTTTAAATTATGTCAGAATATCAAAAGTATTGGAACGCAGAAATAGAAAAGCTAATCCTTGAATTAGAGGCAACTTATGAACTACATCAACAACTTTGTTTTGTTTTATCTAACTCAGCTCTAACTCAAATTTTTCCAAATCAGGTAATTAATGCACTTAGAATAGCACTTTCTATAAAGAAAGGAGAAAAAAATATAGCTTTAGTTGCTCCAATGCAAAGTGGTAAATCAGGAACAGCCTATGCCCTATGCAACTATATTCTTCCACATATTGGATTTATTAAAAGCTCGGAATCAATATTGTTTGTAACGTCAATGATGGATACTGATTTGTATAAACAAAACAAAAGGAATCTTGAGGAAGATTTTTATTGTGATATAGAAAAAACTAATAAGACAAGCTTTATTAATGTGATGAAAATGAGTGATTTCTTTAATCATCCAAACCCCCATAAAGTAGTTTCTGAATTTAAGGTTAAACTAATACTTAGAGATGAGGATCAGTATGGATGTGGTCAAGAAAGTAGTTTTGACTCAGCATTTTTTAGTTCATTAAGATCCAAGATGCCAAATATTAAGCTTTTAGCAATATCAGCAACTCCATACGATATATTAGACGCAAAAACTAATGGCTATGATGTTGATGTAATTGAGGGTGAAAGACCAAATGCATATTTTGGAATTTCTGAAATGTTAGATGAAGGGCTTGTAGAAAATTATCCAGATGATTTTAAGCCTACTATTAAAACTATTGTCAATGGAAAGGATCATTTTTTAATTCATCCAAAACTTACGGAATATATTAACCATTTAGATTCATTTAATAATGGACTAGGAATAATTAGAGTTAGTAATACCGGAAGTGCTATTTACACTAGAGATATTATTAGAAAAGAACATGGTAACTCATTGGAGTGTATTGTAATCGGATCTAATTCTGAATGTGATTACAAAATCCAGGATGGGTTAAGTGAGATAAAGAATATGGTACTTAAGCAAAACAAGAGGGTTATTCTTATTGTAATGCATGCTTTATCTGCTGGAAAGGATCTAAGGCTATTAAAATCAAAGGTTAGATTTGGAATTGAATGTAGAAACAAGCAATTAGCGAATGGAGCTCAAGGAATAGCTGGTAGATTGTGTGGATATCACAATAATAGAGATTTTAAGCTAATGGCTAGTATACATTTATTGAAACATTATGCTCAGTTTGAACAAGATTGGGAAATTTTTTCTGATGATGTGTGGAAAAATGAACTTTACAATCAAAAGATTAAAGGTTTAAGTACTCAGACAAGATTTGTTTTAAACCAAAAAGCAGGAATGTTTACTCCAATTAGAGAAATTCAGTCATTTAGTTATGAGGATTTATTAAAAAATGAAACTAGAATTAAACTAAGTTATTTAGATAACGAAGGTTACGAAAAGCTTTTAAATTGTTTTGATGAGTCTTTTGTTGAAAATAAGAACAAGGGATATAAATTTAATCAAGAAGGAATAACTGTTAGAATAGCTTCAAACTACAACGAAGTTAGTAATAGAGTTTATAGAAACTGGAATGTTAGTAAGGAGGATGATTTTGGTAATGTTTTCTTCAAGAAAAATAATTATGAGTATGGTTTTTTAATCAGCAACTTCAAAGAAAATGACCCTAGAAATTCAATTGGATTTACAGGTCTTAAAGTGTTTAGATCAGGTGAAGGCTATATATGTGATCAAGACACTTCTACTACAAACAATTCAATGTATTTGAGTGAAAAGAACGAAATGTCATTTGATCAACACATAGGATTAATGTCCTCAAGAACAGTATTAACTTAAATTTTAAAAATATGCCAAATTGGGTAAGAAATTGTATTTCAGTTGAAGAAAAGTATTCTGAAAAATTAGAAGAAATATCAAAGGTTGGTTTAGCTAGATTCTATTTCCCACTTCCGAAAGATTTGAAAGAGACAACTGCTCCAGCAAAAATTGGAGATAATATTTCTGAAGAAAAGAGTAAATTATTAATTAATAAGTATGAATTTAACAATTGGTACGAATGGGCTATTAGTAACTGGGGAACTAAATGGGGATGTTGTGATAATGAATTTAAGGATAATGAGTATTGGTTTAACACTGCGTGGTGTCCACTAAGTTCTCATGTATTTGAAAAACTTTCAAAAGATATTCCAAACTTTAGGTTTATTTGGGAAGAAGAACAAGGTTTTGGACAAAAGTGGGAGTGTAAAGATGGAGTTTTTACTATGATAGAAGAATGGGATATGCCGGATTGGGAAATATTTAACAGTTAATAATTTAATAGTTAATAAATTTTTAAATTAGTTGTATGAAACACAATTTAATTTTTCTTTTCATATGTTTTATTTTTTTTAGTTGTCAGGAAAGTAAATCATTAGAAGATTTAAGTTATGAAGTTGTAAAAACTGACTGGAAGATTAATAAAGTTAATAATACAACTGTATATCAAAAAATTGATATGACACCTTTTACAGGAAAGATTTCTGAAAATACTTATGAAGGAGAATTTATAAATGGCTTAAAGTCAGGAGTTCATCGAGAATTTGAAAATGGCAAACTGTCATTTGAAGGAAAATATATTGACGGTATACCTGTTGAAGTTCACAAAAACTGGAATGACGATCAACTTATCATGATCAAAGAATACAAAGATGGAAAAAGATTTGGTTTAAGTAGAAAATGGAACTTGAAAGGTGAATTATCAAAAATAGATTACGATGAAAATAAACTTTTAAAGTATTTAAAAGATTATTTAAACAATAACGATGATTTGAATTCTATTGAAGGAGAATATGTAATGTATAAGTACCATAGTATACCCAAAGAGAATCATTATAATAATAGAAAACTCAATGAACATATTATAAAAAAAATCGATAATGAATTTTATGCTATTATTACTTACGACGAGTCTAATGAATTAATAATTGGTAGCATACAAGCAGTTTTTAAATCAACAGGAGACAAGAACATATTTGACGCAAACTGGAAAATGAGTGACGGATCAATATCTAGTTTTACAGCAGAAATAAATGATAATCATATTTCATTTAAGAACGAATCATTAAAATTATTTAAGAAATAATTTTCTTTATTTTTTCAGCCTTTGGTCCCTTATTATTTTTACCAATCAAAAATTTTACTCTATCATTTACTTTAAAAAGATCAGAATTTTCTGATTCATTTAAGTAAAAAAACAAATTGGGGTATTCATCACATTTTAACCTTCCATTTCCTCCGTTATGGTTTAACCATGTAATCTCTCCTTCGTAATGTATATTATCATCAGATGATTCAATTTCAAGCCAATCATTTTTTATTGGGTTGTTATCAACTAGTCTTTTAAATTCAATTAAAACATCAATTAACATCAATACAATTGCTTTTTTTGAATATTTGTTCGTTAAATATTTATCTACATCTTTTTTTAAGTCTTTGTCACTTGTGTAATGAGATCCGGGATTTACAGTTCTAATAATACACCTTAAAGTTTCAGAAACTGGAAGTGGCAACCTTGAAGATTCATTAAGTTGTAAATTATTTTCTATACTTCCACTTAAAAACCTACTCGTTTGAGCAAATTCCAAATTACCAGGAATAAGATCAAGCTTTTCATACTTTTTAAAAAGAGCTTCTAAAATCTGTCTTACATAATTCAAATTATAATCTTCTTCATTTCTTAAAATCTTGAGTAATAAATCTCCGGATTTTTCACCAACATAATCATCATTACAAACATCAAAGGCCTCAACATATTTATTTTTTATTCTGATATCAGGTAGGTCATTAAACCATTTTTTTATTGAATCCCAAAGATCATCTGAATCTAATTCATTTTTTCTAAAAATATGATCCATTCCAAAATGCTCTTGAAAATTGGGTCCTTTTTTGTTTCCGGTTAAAACAAAAGGATGAAATTCTTTAGGAATTTTATTTAATTCTTTTGAAAATTTAATTGCAAGATTACCTGTTGTATCCTCAACAAGGCTTTCATTACGCTCCTTAAAATTAGCATCTAAAATTACAGCATCATAATTCTTGTAGTTTAATTTGATTTCATTTAATCCATCCTCAAAAGATTCAAATCCAATTAAGTCTATTCCATTATCGTAAGCATCTTCAATTAATCCACTAAGTTTTTCTGTTTTACATTCATCATCAAGCCAAAACACTTTTAAATTTCTATGCATAATAATTATTCTAGTTGTTCTAATTCAAATTTAAAAATAAATTCTACTGGATAATCTAATTGACTATCGTTAATTAATTCCCATGAACAAGTTTCAAAATCTTTTGCTATTTGATTAATCACATGTCCACCATTACCTCCTCCTGTAAGCTTATTTGTTGTTGATCCTTTTTGAATAAACAAATCCTTATCCATTTCACTATCCATTGGAAGTCCATTATTCTTAATACTCATTATAAAATTATTCTCAGATAAACTTAAGTTTATGATTATTAATTTATTTGAAAAATCTCCTCCGTACTTTTGAGCATTTTTAATAATTTCATGTATCAATTGCTTTAGAGGTTCAATGCTTACATTTATTCCATTTTGTTTGTATTCTTTAGTAAATCGATCAAAATTTGATTCAATTATCAAATAACTTAATTGTAAACCATTGAATTCTTTTTCAACAGATTTAATCACATCATGGCAGCTTATAATTTTGTTATTATAAATTTTTGTTGTGTAAGATTGAATAAGTCTGTTAATATTTGAAATGTTATTAGTTATCTTTTCTAGTTTAGGTTTAATAAAACCTTCAAAATTATCAAGCTCAGAAGTATATTTTTTTATATGTTTTGATGCTAGATTTATTGCTAACAAATAACCTCCTATTCTATGATCTATATCATCAAAAACCTCACTATATATTTTTTTGTTTTCGATCTCTGATGATGAAAATTTTGATCTAATACTATCTAAATATCTATTAAATTGAGAAAAAATAATAGTTTTTTGTTCTTCGATGTCATCTGGAACATCAATTTTTATCTTATTCAATATATCTTTTTCTTTAAAAAAAGGAATCACATTTCCAGACTTAATAAATGCTAATTGTTTTTTTGCTTTTGGACTACCTAATTGAAGTTTTAAAAAATCCGGAATAAGTTTATCATTAATTTTTAGAGATAAAATATTATTCGAAATAAATATCGGATTCTCTTTAAATTCGAAATAGGTTGGCTTTAAATTAGTTCCTTTTGTTGCAAATAACATACACGAACAGTCAATTTTTAAAAAAGATTTTGGGATAGATTTAATCTCTAATTTTTTTTCAAATTGAGAATTAAATAATTCATTATTTAAATCAGCAATCTTAACCAAGAGACCAGACGAATCATCATATTTTTTTTCACCTTTGAATGGAGTTAAAAATTTAGATAGCTCCTTACCGGTAAAATCAGGCATAAAATATCTGGCTATATCAAATGATTTATCATTAATATTTGAAGAGAATTTTTTATATGAAATTTGTTTAAAATAAAATTTGTCTTTAGAATA
Organism: Cryomorphaceae bacterium; assembly: GCA_042091575.1. GTDB lineage: Bacteria > Bacteroidota > Bacteroidia > Flavobacteriales > Flavobacteriaceae > Eutrophosalina. The sequence continues at coordinate 4,979 of JBELHE010000052.1, read as the reverse complement.
GAATTTGTTTAAAAGTTCTCTGAAGAGAAACTTTGTTTCTCCATTTTCCTGCTTAACAAAATCATATCCATCAAAAATGTTTACAAATTTTTGAACTTTGTTACCCTTATTTAATATTACACAACTGAAATTTTGTAGTGAAATTATTGATTCAACTGCAAAATTTAATTCACTAATTTTTTCTGAAAGATTATTATTGTCATCTTTATTAACTAAAAGAATAGCTATTCCATTTTTATTTAAAATATTGTAAACTGCCTCAATATATTTATCAAAATGTTTTTTATCGTTAATCTGTTTGAAGAGAGATCCGACAAATAAATCATATTCATTATTATTTTTTTTACTTAAATAATCAGTCAATCCTTTAAATTTATTTTTACCTGTAACAAGGTTTTTTAAGTAATGGACATTATGTAAGTGTTGTTCATTAATATTTTCATACTTGTAGTCGTATGAAGGCATTATAGAAATATCAGTATCCTCAAAAATTGATAATAATTCAGGATTTATTGTACAAATTGATTTAGGATTATAATTTCTTGAAACTAAATTTAAAAAATTAAGGGATTCAATTTTAGATTCATTAACATGTTCTCCTGTAGTAATTTTTTTCACAAGTTCTATAAAACTCACATCCAAAATTTTTTGTGGAATAGAATTACATAAATTGATTATGTAATCTTGCATACATTCATATTTTATTATTGAATCAGATAAAACAAAACAATCATCTAAGTATAACCAGGCATAATAAATTGAATCACTGTAAAAAAATGATTGAGAAACTATAAAAGGAAAATTATTCTTTATCATTTTACTAAAACCTGTTTTTTGAAGATCTAAAAATGTTTCAGTATTTGATATTTTTTTTTCTAAATCGCTCTTAATTTGAATAAGTTCATTTAATTTTTCAAAATTTTCATGATTTTTATCATTATTAATTTGTGGATTTTCAGAGAAAATATTTGTTTTTTTAATTTGCTCTTTCCTGAGATTTTTTAACTCTTTATCAATAAACTGTAAATGTTTATTCATATTTGAATTTAATCCAAAAGCTTTTTTCACGTTTAACCAGTTATTCAATTGATAATCATATATTGAATGTTCAACAGTTTCTGGGTAAAAAAAAGAATGTTTAGGATTATATTTTTTTAGTAAAATCATGATCAAAATCAGCGTCGAATTAAACACTGTGTGTACCATGTAATCAATACTAGGATCATCTTCTTGGGGCATATTATCAACATATTTGAAATCTTTATGATTTTCTAAAAAATAAATTGCACGAAATTTATCCACTAAATCATTAAAAATCTTTACATCTTTTTTTTGCATTTTACTCATAACTATTTTCTAAAAGTTCGACTGAGGGGATAGAATTTCCGGCTATTCCTTTAATAGATCCATACATGTCAATTGTATTTTTAACAACCTTATCTATTTGCTTTTCTCTTTGCTTCCAAATTCTATTCATTGAATTTTTTTCTCTTACAAGATCATGCTGCATAGTGGTAAACCCCTCAACAATACCTTCAATTTGGAGTTTAAATTCAATACTAGTCAAATATTCATACAAAAGTTGCATTTTATCTCCCTTATTTTCATTTGAAGCTACAACTCTACTCAACTGAATAATAGATTCTCTCAATACGTAAGATAAACTTTTGAATTCTTCAAAACTACAAACATAAACTCCATCAACCATTCCCATTCTTTTCATTCCACTTGGCATTGCTTCAGTTACTAAAACTCCAATATTAGCTTTTTTATCTCTAATATCATTTTTAAATTTCTCAATCCATGCCGGTTGAAAGGATTTAGTTCTTTTACTTTCATAATAGATTGAACCACAGTTTTCAGAGCCTCTGGTATTTATTATTTGAAGACAATCAGCGCCCTGAACTCCTTTTTTAACTTCTTGAATTAAGTCAAGAGGAAACTTATTTTTTAACCACTCCTCTATAGCAAGCTCCATAACCTCTCCTTGAAGTTGCATAGAACCTTGTTCTTGCTTTCTTTTCATTTGCTGAGTTAAATCAATTTGATCATCAAGCTTCTTCTGGAGTTCTTTTATTTTCATTTGACTTTTGCTGTTAGCGATATTACTAAGTCTATCATATTCACTTTCTAAAGCCTGGTTTATCTTTTTTTCAGTATCAATTTTTGACTGTTCTTTTAGTAAATCATATTCACGCTTTAATCTTAAAATTTCTCCTTCTTTTTTATTCAAGCTCTTGAGCTTTTCAGATTTTTGAGATAATTCTTGTTCCATTTCATTTATCCGGTCCTCAATTTCTTTTTCAATCTCTTTCTTAAAATCTTGCTTCTTTTTACCAATAATAGATTTAATTTTATAGTCTTGCTCTTCAATTAATCTAGATTTTTCTTTCTCAAGTTTACTTTTAAATTCTTCTTGAAGTTTATGTTTAAGAATTTCGTTAACATCAATATGGTTTCCACATTCAGGACAAGCTATCATAGATTTATTCATAACATTCGTTTTTAAATTCATCACAAATATTTAATCTATGTGTGCATTGTATCTGCACTATTATAATTATTAAATAACTTTTCAATTCTCTTTTTTAATTTATCTCTGAAAAAATCGGGTTTTACAACTTGAATATGCTCTCCCCATTCTAAAATTTTACTTTCAAGTTCATTGTTAGGTATCAGTTTTAACTTTACAATAAAATTATCACCATCATTTTCAACAATATTCATTTGTGATGGAAAAGGTTTTGACTCTATATATGGCCAGATAGTTTTATTTATTCTTAGTACAATTTCTTCGATTTTGGAATCTTTAGGAATAGTTACACCAATAATATCATCAAAATATCCATAGTCCATCTTTCCTACAAAATCAACAGGGCTTTTTTCAAATTGTAACTCTGTTTGTTCAATACTTTGTATCCTGTCTAGCGGAAGATTTGAAATTGAACTAAAATTAGAATCTTTACCAAATAAAAACCAGCGGTTATTGTATTGCTTTAAATAGTATGGAGATAAGTTAAAATTTTGTTCGTCCTTTCCATATGGTTTGTAAATAATCTTAATAACAACTTTATTAATAATAGCATTAAATATGTTTTTAAGATATTTTTTACCCTTTAAAAATGGATTATCTTCATATTCAATTATTGAATTTATATTATTATCTAAATCAATAGTAGATTCTAATCTTAATGCCATATCCTCAACCCATTCAAACTGAGGAAGACCTTTAAATCTTTGTAGCGAATTAATTGCCTCTTTAAATTGTAATTTTTCAGATTCGTTTAGAGGTTGATTTTTTATAGAAAAAGAAGGGTCTTTATATCTGTAATATACTTTTCTACCAATTTTTTCTTTAACAAGCTCAACGCCATATCCCGCATCACTTTCCATGTATTTAATATCATCATAAACCTGTCGTTTTTGAATAGATAAATCCTCTTCACTTAACTTATTATTGATCATTTCCACTAAATCAGAAATTGAATAGTTTTTACCTGGATTTGAAAAACATTGGTCTAAAACATGATATCTTGAAGTTGCAAACTTTTGTCCCATAATATAAAAGTACGATAATATGTGCAATCAAGTGCACACATTAAAATAACACACAAATAATAAATTATACCCCTTAATACATTGATATACAGAAACTTAATTAAAAAAAACATTAGAAAATATTTGTTTTCATAATTATATATCGCTTCTCATCTTTTAACGATTTTAAATGTTTTTCTAACCGTTGGACCTTCCAAGGTTACTAAATAAGTTCCTGCTGGTACTCCACCAAGATCTAAATCTGTCTTTCTTGTAGACTGTATGTCTTGCTCTCTTGAGAAGATTAAGTCTCCCTTAGCACTAAACACAGTCATCATCACTTTAGTATCCTGGCCATTAACATACACATTAACATCTCCTGGTGTTGGGTTAGGATAATATAAGATGTCCTCAGAGATAAACACTTCTCTCTCTATTATACCTTGACAGTCTAAGTCTGTGCTTATTGTAATAATACTAAGACCTGTTGGAAGATTGGCAGTAAACCTATCCCCTTTCACATCATACGACTCACCGTTTATATCCACAGTGTAAGTTGAAGAACCACTTAACTGGATACTGGTCTGTCTAGTATCGTTATTAACGTCTATAAAGGCGCTTAAAGCTTTTGGCTCTTCAATATTAACTTCAAAACATTGTTCGTAACCGTCTTGACCCTCTACAGTAAAGCATACCGTGTAAGTCCCTTTACCAAGCCCTGTCACTGAAGCTGTCTTGGTCTCTCCTCCTAATGTTATTGGATCGTCCTGACCTGTCACAGTCACTGAGTAACTGTAACTAGCATCCTCAACACTAAGACCAATCGACCCATCAGTATTACCAATACAAGTCGAACTCATCACTGAGACCTTGTTGTTGTCTAAAGGCAAAGTGAAAATAGCGCAACCAGTAAAATCAACAGTTGAACCCTCAGGAGTATCTGGACATTGATCTTCTGAATTTAAAACACCATCTCTATCTAAATCATTACTTGTAACACTTATTAATACTGATACTTTTTCACTATCTATGGTACCATCATTTACTTTAAAAGTAAATGAGTCATCACCAAAATAACCAGTATTTGGGGTATAATTAACATTACCTTTATCATTTGTTAAAGAACCGTTTTTAGGATTATCAACTATTAAATACGTTAATTCATCTCCATCAATATCTGTACCCTCCAAAACAATATCTAATGTAGCTTCTTGTTCTGTTGTAACTGATTGTTCTATTGCAACCGGAGTGTCATTAACAGATGATACCGTAATTGTAAAAGTTCCTGTTGATGTTAAAGCACCATCAGAAACTGTGTAAGTAATAGTCTCTGTACCATTAAAGTTTGCAGCTGGTGTGTAATCAACGGAAAGTCCATCTGCATTTACAGCAACAGTTCCCGAACCATCAGTAGTTACAGCTGTTAAACTTAATGTATCGCC
>JBELHE010000051.1:2545-11410 GCA_042091575.1 Cryomorphaceae bacterium | reverse complement strand
TTAAGTATGACGTTATTTTAGTATTGTATTCAGCTAACCAATTATTAGTACCTTCTTGCAAAGCACCGAAATAATTCCAACCAAAATTTCCATCCCAATTATACTGGCTATGTCCACCAGAGTGATGACCAGCATATTGATCTGAATGAAAAATTTGACCATACCAAAGCGGTAAAGCTGTAGGTCTAAATAGTGATTTTTGCACATTAGTTATCAAAAATTTTGCACTAACATCGTTTACAGATAATGCATCTGGTTGTTCGTTTATATCATTAAAATCTTCAGTACAAGACATGATGATTCCAAGAAATATACTAGTATATATTAAAATTCTTTTTTTCATTTTTATAAAATTTATTTATTAAAAGTTTAATGTTAAATTCAATCCAACACTTCTCATTGTTGGCATAGCATTATGTGACATTCCTTGTATACCCAGAGTTGTTCCGAGCATAACTTCAGGATCAATATCTTCAGCTTCTTTTGATATGAAAAATAAATTTCTGCCCACTAACTGAATATAGGCATCTTGAAGACCTATTTTATCTAAACCTGGAAGTTTGTATCCAATAGATAACTCTCTAAGTCTAACATTATCTTGATCATATAGATAATTTTCACTAATATCAGACATTGCTTCCCAGTATTCTTGACCAGAAATATTAGCTGTATTTTGAACACCTGTTCCTGTGTTTATTCCACTAACAACAACTCCAGACTCACGATACTGAAGACTTCTCAAAGAAACTCCATTTCCATCTAAGTCTGCAGAAGTTTGAGAATAAATTTTTCCACCAACACGTGCATCTATTAAAAAACTTATTGTTAAATCTTTGAACGAAATTGAATTCGACCAACCGCCAAGCCAGTCAGGTTGTGCGTTTCCTAATAGCACATTAGGATCAGAAGCAATTGGGGTACCACTGGCATCAACTTCTCCAGTCCACACTTTCCCATAGATATCTCCGATACTACCTCCTTGTCTAGCAACGATAGATATTCTGTTGTCAGTTGAGTTATTATATACAAAGCTATCTAAACCATCAATTAATTCTTCTATTTTATTTTTATTTTTGGAATAAAATAGGGAAGTTCTCCATGAAAAATCATTGGTTTCAGCCAACGTTACACCGAGTGCAATTTCAATACCATCGTTAGTGACTTTACCAATATTAGATCTTTCAAACTGATATCCAGTTGCAGCAGGAACAGGAATATCATAAATAAGATCTGTTGTTGACATGCTATAAACTGAGACGTCCAATGTTAACTTATTTTTTAACATACTTAGTTCTAAACCAAACTCAGATGAAGTAACCGTTTCAGGTTTTAAATCTGGATTGAATTTTACATCAGGAAAATTTAACTCAGTTAAACCAAGATAACCTGCACCAGGTAAAGCAAATGTTTGATTAAGTTGGTAAGGATCAGTGTCATTTCCAACTTGCGCAACACTTGCTCTAATTTTAAAGAGATCTAAAAAATTTTGGCTTGGGTCTATAAAATTATTGAGTAACGCAGATAAACTAGCTGATTTATAAAAATAAGAACGGTTATCTTCACTTAGAGTGGATGACCAATCATTTCGGCCAGAAAAATCTAAATATAAGAAATTATCATAGGCAAAGTTTACAGAACCGTACAATGAATTAACTTTTTTTATTGATTGCGGAAATTCAAGTGGAGTGCTAATTTCATTTAAATTTGAAATAAAATACTTAGTCGGAACTTTGAAATTTCTTCCACCAACGACCATTCCTTCAGTACTCCTTTTAGACAAACTACCACCTACATTTGCAACCATATTTAAGTTATCAGCTAAGTCATACTTAGCTGTTACTAAAAATTCTGAGTTTAACTCAACAAAAGAATTCTCAGCAATTCTCATAGAACCAGTAGGCTCAAAGTGGCGTCCTACCTTTAAAATTCTATTATCTCTAAGATTAGTTACATCAGCACCTACTCTAATAAATGCATTTAACCAATCTGTAAATTGATAATTTGTTTTTATAAAACCTAAAAACCTGTTACGACGAACTCTATTTTCATCATTTAGGGTCATCCAATATGGATTTCCAATAAGTCCGTCTGCATATGTAATTGCAGCATATTCAGCTGGCGTTGAGGGGTTATCTTGCTGGTAGTTTCTCAAATCGTCAGTTATTACATTTCTAGGCATTTGATATACATAACCCAACAGCCCTTGTGCTCCAGTTGTAGATGCTCGATTGGTAACTTCTTGTGTGAAGTATGTAGCTTTGGCATCCACACTTAGTTTATCAGAAAGATTTGTAACAGCTCTTAAGTTAAAATTATGGCTGTTTAAATCAGATCCTTCAATCATTGACTCGGAGGAATTATTTGTGTATGAAAATCTAACAGATCCATTCTCAGAACCCTTATCTACGGAAACGGATGTAATATTTCGAACTGCAGATCTAAAAAAGTTTTTAACATTATTAGGTTGAGCACTGTATATTTGATCCGTGCCAGTATAATAAGGTTGAAGGGAATTATCCAAAGGTGCTCCCCATGATTTGTGGGTAAATAATGATCCAGAACCTCTAGGTGCATTGGCAGCTCCTAATGTTCCTTGTCCATAAAGGTTTTGATAATCGGGCAAGAACATAGGATTGTCAATATATAAGTTAGTTTTAAGACTAACACCTAGCTTATTGTCACGTGAACCTTTTTTTGTAGTGATAATAATTACACCATTACCTGCTCTAGATCCGTAAAGTGCAGCTGCACTAGGGCCCTTTAACACTGAAATGGACTCTACATCATCAGGATTAATATCAGTAATACCTCCTCCTGATATAGTTGGTTCAAAACTTGGCTGACCTCCGCCATCATTGGAGCCTGCAGTAAGTTGATTTCCTTCTCCATTCCCAGAAATCGAGGAGTTGATAGGCATACCATCTACTACAATAAGTGCTTCGGTATTTCCACCAAGTGAGTTGTTTCCTCGTATCGTAATTCTAGATGAAGATCCAAGTGAACCTGCTTGAGATATTTGTAAACCAGCAACTTTTCCTACAAGTGAATTTGCCAGGTTATTGTCTTTGATAGTGTTTACATTTTCTCCTGAAATTTCACTTACAGAATATCCAAGGGATTTTTTTTCTCTTGATAATCCAAGAGCAGTAACTACAACTTCATCCAAGGTGTTATCGGAAATGAGCTGTATTTCTAATGATGCTAATGAATTTATAAGTATCGATTTTGATTCAAATCCAACATAACTTACGATAAGTGTTTGCCCAACGGCTGCGTCAATTGAAAAGTTACCGTCAAAATCAGTGACAACTCCAGATTGTGTTCCAGATAAAATTACTGAAGCACCAGGGAGTGGAAGATTATTATCATCAATGACTGTTCCATTTATAGATTGACCTTGAATATAAAATCCAAAAAAAGTAAGCATAATTAAATGCAAACAATTTTTTAATATTTGTTTCATAATTATAATTTGGAACGAAAGTATGTACTAAACAACTAAAAATTAAAAATTGGTTTACTGCAATGTTACTGCACTGTATACTGCATTATTACTGCTTTCTCGATAAAAATAATGCTTCATTGAATTATAAAAAATTATTATTTGTAATTTTAAAAAAAAAAACTTTCTGTTATAAAAAAATACTTAAACATCTCTTTTTTATTATTTGCAAGTCTAGCTTTCTCGCAAAATTTAATTGATTTAAATGATTCTATACGACTTTACTATAGAACTTCTTTCGATCAGAAAGCATTAACATTTGTACGTCAAGCAATCCAAACAAACTCCTTTAAACAAGATAATCTACAATCCTATTACACAAATTATTTAATTTCTGAAGTCTTATATTTTAATGGTAATTTTAATGAATCAATTGAATATCTTCTTAATTGTTTAGATATCTATGAAAAACTGGAGATTCAAGACAAAAGGGATTTAAAAGAAGCAAACCCTGCATGGATATTTGCTTCGATTGGTAATATTTATTACCAATATAAAAATTTTGAAAAAGCATCTTCCTATTGGAATCAGTCTACACTACTATTCAAAAAATCTAAGGAAATGACTGAACTTCAAAAAATAAGAGGTCTTAATACTATTGATGTAAATTACGCTTTGGTAAGCATAGAGAAAGAAAATTATGATGAAGCATTAGATTTCTACGATAAGGTTTTAAAAAGGAGCGTTAAAAATAAGCTTGATAGCCATGATATAACTTACATCAACCAACAGTTTATGAATTTACATTTGAAGTTAGATGATGAAATTGAAGCAAAGAATTATTTTAATATTATTAGTAAAATTTATAATGAAGAACTTTACAAAAAACAAAGAAATGAATTAAGCATTACAAGCTACCATAAAACAGTTTTAGATTACTCAAGTTATTTAATTTCAAAAAACGAACTAGAAAAAGCTCTTTTTGAATTATCTAAAATTGAAAAAGATATTAGAACCAATTCAGAATTATCATTGCAATTTAACTTTTTGATTTCTAAGTACTACTTAAAGTCTAAAAAAATTCTCAAAGCAGAACTGATCCTATTAGAAAATTTCAAATATTCTGCTTTTTCACCAAAACAAACTTTAAAAACTTATAATAGTTTGTCCGAAATATACAGCCTAAATAATGATTTGAAAAAACTACTAAACACTAAGGATTCAATTATTCACTACCAAAAACTTATAAATGATAAAAAAAATAATTTTAATAATACAGAAACACTTTTAGACCTTGACCTCAAACAAAGAGAGTTGATTAAAAATAAAATATATTATAATAATGCTGTTTTTTTTCTAATTCTCATATTAATATTAATGGCAGTAATCACTATTATATATAGGGCAAATTTTAAATTACAAAACGAAAGAAGTAAACGTTTTAAGGTTGAAAATTTGAAGATTGAGAATGAGCTTAGTCTAAAAAAAAGAGAGTTATTTAGTAAATCCAATTTTATATTACAGCGAAATGATTTTCTAAAATCAATTTTAGATGAAATTGATAAAAATAAATCTGAAAATGTGATTAATAAAATAAAAAAACAGGTCTCAAAAGTTATTAGGTCTGAAAGTCTGTATGAGGAATTTGATAAAAAATTTGTTGAGGTCTTTCCAGATTTTTACAAAAAAGTGAATTCAAATTACAATTTGTCTAAAACAGATATTAGATTAATTGCTTACATAAAAATGAATAAAAGCAATAATGAAATTGCTCAAATTTCAGGAATTTCTCTTAGAACAGTTCAAAGTCAACGCTATCGATTAGCTAAAAAATTGAAACTAGAAAAGTTTCAGGATCTAAACTCTTTTATCTTTAATATATAAGGCTAATTACAATAAATTTATATAATTATCATCTGTTCTTAATTTGATTTTAAACTTAATGTTGATTGTGGGAATCCTCCATTATTTTAATCAGATGAATAAAGCATAGTTTTGAAAATAAATTATTAAATTAGGTTAATAGATTAAGCACTAATAAAAGGGAAGTCAGTTCTTATGCTGATTACTTTAAATTAGAAAAAATGTTATTATTTCTAAAAAATATTTCTCCATTTATATCTGCTATTATCTGTGGATTAATATTGTTTCAATCTGCTATTATCGCCCCATCGATAAATAACTTATTACCTGCTGAACACGCAAGTACCTATTTAAGATATATTTGGCCTAAATTTTTTATTATAATTTCAGTTCTAACAATTTTTTCCTTAATAACAATTTACACACTAAATTCTAATCAAAATTTTGCGAAAATTGTATCATTATTGTCTCTTATTTTTATGTTAATATGTTATTTTATTATCCCTGTCATTAATAATGCTAGAGATTCAGCAAACGATTCGTTATTTTTTATTTTGCATTCTATTAGCATTGGACTAACAATTATCACATTAGTATTGAATTTATTATTATTTATAAAATGGAAGTTTTAATCTATGAAACAACTAAACGTTTATGGAAAAGATTTAGAACTGTGTAGCTCTGATCCAATGACAGGTGCATACAGAAATGGTTGTTGTGAAACAGGACCCGATGACATAGGAACTCACACTGTATGTGCAATTGTAACTGATAAATTTTTGGAATTCTCAAAGAAAAGAGGAAACGATTTGACTAAAGACATTCCATATTATAATTTTAAAGGATTGAAAGATGGTGATAAATGGTGTTTGTGCGTTTCAAGGTGGAAAGAGGCGTTTAAAGCAAATTGTGCACCAAAAATTTTACTTGAATCTACAAATATAAAAACCCTTGACTTTGTAAGTTTTGATGATCTACTTGAGTTCAAAGCTTAAAAAAATTTGTTTTTAAATAAAAAATGAAAAAACTAATTCTACTATTACTGTATGGGGTTTAATAAATTACCTTATAAGTTATAATTGAATGAAAAAAGACTACAATTTAATGAGTAAATAAATCTTTTTTAAGTTGTATTAACCACTTATTAATTCTTTCATCTGACATATCTCTTTGGTTATCTTCATCTAATACAAGTCCATAAAACATTTCATTTGGAGCAATCCCTAAAGATTTATTAAACTCGTAACCATTATTTGGCCAATAACCAAATAATTTTCCTCCATTTTCTATAACTACTTTAGCTAATATCCCTAAACCGTCAACAAAATTATCTGGGTAACCGTACTGATCGCCTAATGAAAAAAAAGCAACTTTTTTATTTGTAAAATCAATTGTTTTAAATTGTGGAAAAAAATCATCCCAATCAGTTTGAAGTTCACCTATATACCATGTTGGAATACCGATAATAAGTATATTAAACTTGTTAAAATCGTTTGGCTTCATAGTATATATATCCTTAAAGGAAATATCCTTTAAATCCAATTTTTCGGCAATAATTTCAGATATATACTCTGTGGACCCTGTATCTGAGCCATAAACTAGAGCAACCTTATTATTTTCACTCATTTAAATATGAATATGTAGAGTTTTTTATTAAAATAAAAAACTAAATAAATTTAACAAATTGAAAAAAAAGAATGTATTAAAAAGAGAATTTATTAAATTTATAATTCAATAAAAAATGAAAAATATAATTCTATTATTACTATTTTTTTGTTTTTCTTGTATCGCAAAAAAAGATTGTGGAGAAATAGTTCAGAAATATTCTACTGATGGAAGGTATTTTTTTGCAATGAAAGCAATTGGTGGTGGAGGAGCTTCCAATGGTAATAATGGAAATGGCCATGTATTTGGAGATGTTGAAGTGAGTAATAAAATTTATCAATCATTTGACATTGGTGAAGATTACTGCATTGAATAATAAAATACTTCTTTATAAAAATAGTTCTTGGATAACATTAATGCTATCCTTTTTTCTTACAGATTTTTCTAATGAATACCTAGCTCAGTTTTCAAATATATGTGGATATATGATTGAATTTTTAATAATTATTTTTCCTCAAGTTTATCTAAGTATTTAATATAATAACAAGAAATAAAAATTATTAATTAACTTTATGAATATGAAATGTAATTGTAAAAATTGTGATTGTTCAAGCTCTTGTGATTGTTCATGCTGTGATTGTTAAATGAAAAAAATCACTTTTTATATCATATTTATCCCATTTTTCTTTATTTATGGTTGGTTTATGAATTCATATACTGATATAGGAATATGGGGGATTATTTTAAGTGCAGGTCTACTTGGTGGGATTCTCAGCTTTCTTTTTAGGAGCTATACTAAAAAATGAAAAAATTACTTTTAATTTTTATACTCATACCCTTTATTTCTCTTGGACAAAAAAATTACTCTATGAAATTTAACCATCAAGCATTATTAGTAAATGATTTAAATCAATCAGGATATTTTTATAAAAATATTTTAGGTTTTGAAGAAATAGAAGTGGGAGCTGGTCAAAATCCGCCAAAGAGATGGTTTAAAAGTGATGATGGTATGGAAATACATTTAATATCCACAAATAAAAAATTAAAATCTATACCTAAAGGTGTTCATATGGCATTTAGTGTTAAAAATTTCGATTTGTTTATAGATAATCTATCAATAAACAAAGTCAAGTATTCAAACTGGATTGGTAATGAAAATCAAATTCAAATCAGAAAGGATGGATATAAACAAGTTTTTTTTCAAGATCCACAGGGCTATTGGATTGAAATAAATAATGTTAATTAACTAATTAGTTTTTTTTAAAATTTCGTCTTTATTCTTTTGCTGATTTGCTTTACTTTTTCTAATAAAATCGGAATTGAAGGATATACCATACCATGACCATAGCCTTCCAATTCATATAACTCAGAATTTTTATTTCCGTTAACTTTCATCATTCTGTGCATGTAGGCATTTTCTTCATATCTTCCAAGTAATTCTAATTCTCTATCGCCAGTTATCATTATATATGGCGGACTTTCCTTTTTAATATGAAACAATGGTGACATATCGTCAACAAAAGGTTGTTTATTGGACATACCCATCTCTTCTCTAACTGTCATGTGAGTAATAGTATGTCCACTTAATGGAATTAAACCAGCTAATAAATTTGAGTCAATACTGTATTTTTCTAAATAGGATTTATCTAAACCCAACATACTAGAAATATAACCACCTGCAGAATGACCTGAAAGAAAAATTAATTTTTTGGATCCACCGTACTTTTCAATATTATCAAAAGCCCATTTAACTGCTTTAGCTGTATCATCAAGAATTAATTTCGTTGGGATCTCAGGAAAAAGTCTATAGTTGACTGCAATTACTGCAACATCATTATTTTTAAGATTTTCAGGAATATTTTTATTTCCACCTTTAAGTGCTCCACCATGAAAGTAGATAATAGTGGAATAATTATCAATATTTTTAGGATAATAAAAATCAAGAACACATCTTT
>JBELHE010000051.1:0-2445 GCA_042091575.1 Cryomorphaceae bacterium | reverse complement strand
AACCAGTCGCAAGTCAGAAAAAGTATTGAAGCCTATAGGTTTGAAACTCCTCCTGAAATTGATGGAAAACTAAATGAGTCTGAATGGAAAAAAATCAAGGCTGCTGATGGATTTACATTAATGAGACCTGTAACTAAACATGGACAGAAAATCCCAAGTGATTATGAAACTAAAGCATTTTTGGGATATGATGATAAAGCAATTTATTTAGGAGCTCAGCTAAATCATCCTGATCCAGAAAATATTCCCAAAGAATTTGGTCGCAGGGATTGGGGAGTTTTTGGTAAATCTGAGGCTTTTTGGATTTCTCTAGACACTTTTGATGATAGATTTAATTCATTTGGATTTGTTGTGTCAAGCGCTGGTATAATTGCAGATTTATATAGATCCGGCGATTTCGGTTTTAGTAGCTTAAATTATGATACTGTTTTTGATGCTAAAGTTCATATTAATGATCAAGGCTGGTCATTTGAAATGTTTATTCCATATAGCGCTATCAGATTTCCAAAAAAAGATATTCAGAAATGGGGAATAAACTTTGCTAGAAAAATAGTTGATTTAGATAATAGTGAATTTTCATGGAATCCTGTTGATGAAAATCTTTTTGAATACCAAGAATCGATGGGTCTTTTAACAAATATCAAAAAAATTAATCCACCATTAAGACTTTTTTTATATCCTTACCTACAAACAGCGGTAAATTCACAAAAAGGATTGAAATCAAGTTCATCTTATTCTGCTGGATTGGACCTTAAATATGGAATAAATAATAGTTTTACACTAGATTTAACTTTAATCCCTGATTTTGGGCAAGTATCTTTTGACGATACAGAATTAAATTTAAGCCCATTTGAACAACAGTTTACAGAAAGAAGACCTTTTTTTACAGAGGGAGCTGATTTATTCAAAAAAGCTGATGAAAGGACAGGAAAATTCTTTTACAGTAGGAGAATTGGGCAAAAAATAAATTTTAATGAATCTGATTATTTAAATGAGGGAGAAGAATTAATTAGGTATGATGAAAAGACAGATCTAATAAATTCTGTTAAAATAACAGGAACAACGGATGGTAAATTAAGTGTAGGATTTTTGAATGCATTTACAGCAAACGCATATGCTTTCATTAAAACAACGCTAAATAAAACAAGAAAAGAACTATTAAGTCCCTCAACAAACTACAATGTCATTTCATTAAGTCAAGAATTGTTGAATGATTATTCGTCAATTAGTTTTCTAAATACAAATGTGAATAGATCATCAGGGTTAAATGCAAATAATTCTGTAATTGTTTTTGATTTATATGATAATAAAAGAAATTTTAATTTAAAATCATCATTATTCAGAAGTTATGCTCCTAGATTTTCTGAAAAAAATGGTTTTAGAGGTTCAATTAATTTAGAAGAGTTGAGAGGAAACTTTGTATTTGGATTGAATTGGAATGGTGTTGATAAATATTATAATCAAAATGAATTGGGATTTTATAATTATAATAATGATCAAAATTATCAAGCTCGAATTAGATATAGATTAATTAATGAAAACAAAACTTTTATCAGCTACTCAACTTATTTATTCTTTAATCAAACATTCAGATTTGATAATTTCTTAAAAAGTGGTGGAGGGTGGAGATTTGGAAATGATTTTGAAACGCAAAATAGAACAAAGTTTGAGGCTGATTTTTATTACAGAATGAGCAGCAGAGATTTTTATGAACCTAGAGTAGAAAACAGATATGTAAATGAATCTCCTAATTTTGGTTTTAAAATCGGTTTTGACACCAATTATACTAATACTTTTTCATATGGAATTGAGTATGAGAGAAGTGATTTTTACAATGGTCAATTTGATGAAAACAAGAATAATGAAAGATTTAGATTTAATGCTCAGTACAGAATATCAGAAAAAATTAAATTAAGAGCCTCATCTCAGACAGAGAAAAACTTGGATGATATCGGTTTTTTAAAAATAAATAATGAAAATATATATTTTGGAATCAGAGATATAAAATCTTTTGAAAATTCTATTGAATTTGATTTTTCAATTGATAATTCGAAATTTATTTCTCTTAGATTAAGAAATTTTTGGAGTTCGGCAAATTATGATAAAGTTTTATTTAATTTACTTTATAATGGAAACAGAGAAATTATAGATTACTCTCTTTTAGATTCTGATCCAAATACTAATTTTAATTTATGGAATTTAGATTTAAAATTTGAATGGTGGTTTTACCCTGGAAGTACCATTTCAATTAATTATAAAAATCAGATTTTTAATAGAAACAATCAGTCCGCCTTGGACTATTATAAAAGTTTAAAAAACTTATTTGAATTACCAATTGAACATCAACTGTCATTAAGAATTAATTATTTAATTGACACAAATAGATTTAAAAAAAAAAATACTAATTAATTATTTTTAGTAGTTATTTGTTGATATGATTTTTTT
>JBELHE010000050.1:0-11450 GCA_042091575.1 Cryomorphaceae bacterium | reverse complement strand
TTTGATCTTATTTTCACACTTCCTCTAGTTCCAAGCTCCCCCCTAGTCAGATCAATAATACCCACTTTCATTCCGCTATCTAGAATTTTAAGAATAGCGCCGGAACATCCCAGTTCAACATCATCAGGATGAGCACCAAAAGCTAAAAAATTTAACTTATTATCCATTTTTAGTTAAAGACTTGTCTAAATCTAATACTAAATCTTCAGAATTTTCAATTCCTACTGAAAATCTTAACAAGTTATCTGATATTCCCAAACCTCTTCTTATATCTGGATCCATTTTTTTGTGGGATGATAAGGCAGGTGAGGTAATAGTAGATTCTACTCCAGCTAAACTCATTGTTGGTTTAATGATCCTCAAATCTTGAACAAATTTAATTGGATCAATATTAGCTTTAAGTTCAAAAGATAACATTCCTCCAAAACCAAACATTTGTTTTTTAGCGATGTCATGATTCTTATGATTTCTTAAACCAGGGTAGTAAACTTTATCAACTTTATTGTTATTTGTTAAAAACTTTGCAATTTGTAAGGCGTTATTATTTTGAGAATTAACTCTTATAGATAAGGTTTTAATACTTCTTTCTAATAACCATGCGGTGTATTCACTTATATTAGCGCCGAAATTTAATCCTGAGTTTTTTATTTTATCTATATAGGAAGATTTACCACTGACTGAACCTGCGAGTATATCACTATGTCCACCCAAATATTTTGTTGCACTATGAATTACCAAATCAATTCCAAAATCTAATGGATTTTGATTAATTGGACTTGCAAAAGTGTTATCAATAATTGATATCAAACTATGGCTTTTGGCAAAGTCTGAGATTTCAATAAGATTGGTTATGTTTAAAAGAGGATTACTTGGTGATTCAATATAAATTATTTTTGAATTTTTTTTTACAGAACTATTTAATTTCCCAGTATCATTAATGTCAACATAAGAATATTCGATTCCAAATTTATTAAACTCGGTATTGACAAAATTAATTGTTCCACCATACAAAGAATCTTGAAAAATCACATGATCATCTTTTTTTAAAAATGAAAACATAGAGGATGAAATAGCGCCCAACCCAGATCCAAATAATAGAGATAACTCTGCATTTTCTAAATCAGAAATTTTTTTTGCAACCCCAATTTGATTTGGTGAGTTAAAATATCTAGGATATACGTCACTTTTAATAAAATCATAAGTTATTGATGGGTATAATGGAGAAACATTACCATGATATTTTTCATCAATCAAGTTTCCAGAGTGAACACATTTCGTACTTTTATTTTTTTTTGACATCAATAAATTAAATACTAGTAATCCAATCGATAATTTTTTGATCCTCAGGGTTTGTTCTGGGTGAAATTACTTTGTGTACAGAACCATCTTCATTTATGAGATATTTCTGAAAATTCCAAGAAACGGACGAACTTAATACACCGTTAATACTTTTGTCTGTTAAAAACTTATAAATAGGATGCATTGATGAACCCTTAACTGATATTTTACTCATCATAGGAAATGACACACCATAATTTTCCTTACAAAAATTTGCAATTTTTTCATTTGAACCAGGTTCTTGCCATAAGAAATTATTAGCTGGAAAACCTATGATTATAAAATTTTGATCTTTAAATTTTTTATAGAGTCTTTCTAAACCTTTGTACTGAGATGTTAAACCGCATTTTGATGCAGTGTTAACTATCATGATTTTTTTTCCCTCAAGAGTATTGAAATTAAAATCTTCACCATAAATATCCTTTACAGTAAAATCATAAACAGATTTTTCCATTACTATACTTTGTGATAATATACAATTAATGCCCATAAAAAAAGTGATTATAAATAATTTGTTCATATTAATAATTAAAAAATTTCAGCAGTTAGATTAGCTTCTATTAGCTTCTTTAACCTTGGTTTAAGGTCAAAAAGCGTACCAGATTTAACAGAGCATTTTCCTTTGTAGTGCACAATCAGAGTACATTGTTCAGCTTGTAAAGGGGAATGATCACAAGAATCAATTAATGTATTAATGACATGATCAAAGGTATTAACATCATCATTATAAAGAATTATTTGATTATGATCTGATTTTTTTTTATCAGATAATTTTTTTTTTTTAGTACTTTCTTTAATACTCATAACCAATTAGTTAGAGTAAATTTAAGTATTTTTTTAATACTCAAATTGAATTAACAATATCAATAAAATCTTCAGCCCTCAAGGATGCTCCTCCAATTAATCCACCATCAACATCTTTTTTTCCAAAAATATCTTTAGCAGAGCTTGGTTTTACACTTCCACCATATATGATTGATAAATTATCTGAGATTTTAGATCCATATTTGCTTTTAAATATTTCTCTAATAAAAAAATGCATTTCTTGAGCTTGTTCTGGCGAAGCAGTTAGTCCAGTTCCAATAGCCCAGATAGGTTCATAGGCTATAATTAAATTATTCACGTCAACACTTTCAATTTTAAATACTGTATTATTCAACTGCTTCTCAATGATATCAAAGTGATTGTTATTTTCTCTTTCATTTATATTTTCTCCAATACAGAAAAAAACTTTAAATTTTTCGCTTATTGCTTTTTTAAGTTTTTTTAATAAAATATGATCATTTTCGTTAAAGTATTGTCTCCTTTCAGAATGTCCAATAATAACGCTATTGATACCAATACTTTTTAGCATTGATGAAGAAACCTCACCAGTATATGCTCCACTTTCATTTTCATTAATGTTTTGAGCTGTAACATTAATTTGAGTGTTATTGCAATTTTTTTTTGCCTCAATTAAAAAAGGGAATGAAGGTGATATAAAAACTTCAGCATTAAAATTATTATTCAATTTTGATTTAATGGAATGAATTAATTCTTTAGTCATAAAGAAATCATTATTCATCTTCCAATTTCCAGCTACAATTTTTTTTCTCATATTATTTAATTCTTGGATCTAATATTTTATAAATTTCATCTACAAATATATTAATAAGAATGAAAGAAAAACTAACAGTTAAAACAGCTCCTATTACAACTGGAACATCAAGATTATTTAATGAGTTAACAATTTCTCTACCTAAACCATTCCATCCAAAAATATATTCAACAAAAACAGATCCTGCCAATAAACTAGCAAACCATCCTGAAAGTGCAGTCACAACTGGATTCAATGAGTTTTTAATACAATGTCTGTATATAACCTGAAAAGTTGTTAATCCTTTAGCATATGCAGTTATGATATAGTCTTTTTTTAAAACTTCTATCATAGAGTTTCTCATCATCATACTTATAACTGCGATAGGTCTAATTCCTAAAACAAGTGACGGTAATATTAAGTTTTTAAATTTCAAATTATATTCATTTCCATAATCATCAAGTTCATATAAACTTCCAGTCATATTCAAACCTGTGAAGTCTGAAAGTACAAATCCAAAAATCCAGGCAAAGATAATTGCACTGAAAAATGAAGGAACACTCATGCCTAGTGTACTAATAAATTGAATAAAATGGTCCAAAAAACTACCATTATTTAAAGCAGAAAAAATACCTAATATTATTCCAGAAAAAATAGCAATTAAAATTGATGAAACTGCCAGAACAACTGTATTTGGAAATGTATTTGAAATGATTGTGGAAACTTTAACCCCTCTTCTTTGGTAAGATTCTCTGAGATATGGTAATTTCAGGATAAAATACTTATTTTTTGTTTCAAAAAGTTTTTTGTGTTTGAATTTATTTTCATAAAAAAAGTTGAAATCTAATTCATTTTTAGAATAAACTGAAAATATTGATAAATCATTTAGATAGTATAGGTACTGTTTAAACACAGGTAAATCAAATCCATATTTTTGATTAATTATTTCAATTTGGTCTTCATTTTCGTTTTGGCCCATCATCATTCTGGCAGGATCTCCAGGAAGAACTTGAAACAAAAAAAAAACAACTGTCAATACGCCAAATAGAGTGATAAGAATATTAAGAATTTTCATTCTTAGTCTTTTTTTAAATGAATTAAGGCAAAAACAGAATAATTGATTATATCGTGATAATTAGCATCAACCCCTTCGCTAACTAAGGTTTTTCCATAATTATCTTCAATCTGTTTTACTCTTAAAAGTTTTTGAATAATTAAATCAGTTAAAGAACTAACTCTCATATCCTTCCAAGCTTCTCCATAATCATGATTTTTATTTAGCATTAGGTTTTTGACAATTTTAACTTGGCTATTGTAGCAATCTACAGCTTGATTTAAATTCATATCTGCCTCTTCAGAAATACCTTTTTCAATTTGAATAAGTGCCATAAGTGAATAATTAATTATTCCAATAAACTCAGATTCTTGACCCTCATCAATTTTATTTTCTTTTTTAGTTTGAAGACTTCTAATTCTTTGGGCTTTAATAAAAATCTGATCAGTTAATGATGTCAATCGTAATATTCTCCAAGCACTACCATAATCATACATTTTAGAGGAAAATGTTTTAAGGCACCTATCTATTACCGTATCAAAGAGTTTAGATGTGTTATTCACAAAAAAATTTTATGTAAATTTCGAAAAATTAAATCTAATAAACTAATTCTTTAGTCTAATGAATATTAATATTCGTGGTAATCTTTATGATTTGAGTTCACCAAAAATTATGGGAATATTGAATGTAACCCCTGACTCATTTTATGATGGCGGTAAATTTAAGACTAATAAAGAAATTTTAATTCACGTAGAGAAAATGGTAAATGACGGAATAGATATATTAGATATTGGAGGATATAGCTCTAGACCCGGCGCAAAAAACATAACACCGAGTGAAGAAATTGACAGGGTAATTCCAGTTTTAAAGGAAATTAAATATAATTTCAAAGAATTAATTATATCAATTGATACTTTCAGATCTATTGTTGCTAAAAAAACACTAGACATGGGTGCCGATATTATAAATGATATTTCTGCAGGAACATTAGACAACAATATGTTAAAGACAATTTCTGATTATAAATGTGTTTACATTATGATGCATATGCAAGGTAATCCAAAAACAATGCAAAAAGATCCAAAGTACAATAACCCAACTAAAGAAATAATTAATTATTTAGCTAAAAGACTAAAAATAGCTAGAGAATTAAATATTATCGATATAATTATAGACCCTGGATTTGGATTTGGAAAATCTTTGGATCATAATTTTGAAATATTATCTAATCTTAATTACTTTTCTATGTTAGAACAACCAATATTAGCTGGTTTTTCTAGAAAATCAATGATTTATAAAACCTTAAAAATCAACAAAGAAAATTCTATTAATGGAACTTCAGCGCTAAATACAATTGCTTTAACAAAAGGAGCTAAAATACTAAGGGTTCATGACGTCAAAGAAGCTAAAGAATGCGTAATTTTACATAACAAAATCAAATAATTATTTTTAGACTTTGGAAATTTTAGACCTAATAGTATCCACAATATTACCAATTATAGATGTTGTACTTGCCGCTGGTATGTTATATTACGCATATAAATATTTAAGAGGAACATCTGCTATAATAATTTTTAGAGGCTTTATTTTGATTTATATAATTTGGTGGATTACTGATATTGCTAACATGAATATTTTAAGTAATATTCTGGGAGGTTTTATAAGTGTAGGGGTTTTTGCATTAATCATCGTTTTTCAACAAGAAATTAGAAAATTTTTATTAATGTTGGGCTCAAACAGGTTAACAAATAATAAATCTGTTTTGAAAAGGATTAAGATCTTATTTAAGATTTCACAAGAACAATCAAGTATTAATACAGATGAGCTTTTTTCAGCAATTAAAAGTCTTCAAAAATCAAAAACAGGTGCTTTAATTGTTTTTGAAAAAAATACAAGTTTAGATTTTATTAAGGCAGATAGTGATATCTTAAATGCTGAGTTATCTTCATCTCTAATTGAAAGTATTTTTTTTAAAAATAGTCCTTTACATGATGGTGCAATAATTATTGATGGAAATATCATAAGATCAAGTAGAGTAACACTTCCATTAACAAAGAAAAGTATAAGTAAATCTTTTGGATTAAGGCATAAAGCAGCAATAGGGATTACTGAAGACACTGATGCTATTAGCCTGGTTATATCTGAAGAAACTGGTAAAGTTTCATATATAAAAAATGGCGATTTTTGCAAATTTAAAGATCTTGAAGATTTAAAAGACTTGATTACAGAAGATTTAACTAACTAATTCTTCTTTTTGAAATTGTAGTTCAAATAATTTTTTATAATATCCATTATCAATTTTTAGAAGATCTCTGTGAGATCCAATTTCTTTTATTTCACCCTTATCTAAAACAATAATTTTATTAGAATTTAAAATAGTTGATAATCTATGGGCAATAATTATTGAAGTTTTATTTTCAATAATTTTAGTTGTTGCATATTGAATTAGCTCTTCGGTTTTACTATCTACAGAGGATGTCGCTTCATCCAAGATTAAAATACCTGGATCACTAACATACGCTCTTAGAAAAGAAATAAGTTGTTTTTGACCTTCAGAGAGCATAGCGCCTCTTTCCTTAACATTATAATCATATGAACCAGGAAGTTTTGTTATAAACTTATGAATACCAATTTTTTTTGATGCTTCAATAACTTTTTCTTTGGAAATTTCTTTGTTATATAAGACTATATTATTGAATATAGAATCTGCAAATAAAAAAATATTTTGACTAACAAGTGATATGTTAGATCTTAAAAAATCTAACGACATATCTTTAATATTTTTTCCATCAATTAATATTTCACCTTTTTTTAATTCATAAAATCTTAGTAACAAGTTAATTATAGTTGTTTTTCCAGATCCTGTAGATCCAACAATAGCTACTTTCTCACCTGATTTAATATCTAAGTTTAAACCTTTAAAAACATTATTTTTTGAATCATATGAAAATTCGACATTTTTGAATACCACATGACCACTAAATTCTTTTAAATTTGAGGAACCACAATCATTAATAAATTCTGAATTATCAAGAATCCTAAAAACTCTATTTGCGGCAACCATTCCCATTTGTAATGTATTAAATTTATCTGCTATTTGTCTTAGTGGTCTAAATAACATTTGAGATAATTGAATAAACAAAAAAATTGTCCCAAGTGTTATAGATGTTTCACTAAATCCAACTAATCCTCCCCCATACCATACCAACAAGCCAATTGTAACAGAGGTAGAAATCTCAGCAATTGGAAAAAAAATAGAATTATACCAAACTGTTTTTAACCATGCATTTTTATGTTTGTTATTGATTTTTTTAAAATTTTCTATCTCAATTATTTCTCTGTTAAAAATTTGTATTTCCTTCATTCCAGATATTCTTTCTTGAACAAATGAGTTTAAATTAGCAACTTCATTTCTAACCTCATTAAATGCTACTTTCATAGCTCTTTGAAACAATCTTGTTGCAAATAGTATAAAGGGTAGTATAGCAAAAACAATTAATGATAACTTTAAACTTAAAAATATCATTATGGACAATACAGAAAACATTAAAATTAGGTCTGCAACAATCATAAATAATCCTTGACTAAAAATACTAGCAATAGTTTCCAAATCATTAACTGATCTGGTTACAAGCCTTCCAACGGATGATTTGTCATAATATGACATTTTAAATTTTATTATTCTAGAAAACAATTTAATTCGAATATCATAAACAACTTTTTGGCCTAGAATATTTGCAAGAAAAACAAATAGAAATTGAAAAGTAACTTGAAAGAGTAATACACCAAACATTAATGAAACAATAAAAACTAAACCCTCGTAATCTTTGGGAGTAATATATTTATCGACAGCTATCTTTAATAGGTACTGATTGAGTATTGAAAAAACTGAGATTAAAATTGCAGCTAGTGATAAGAAAATGAAATTTATTTTATAAGGAAATACAAAATTTAAAAGACGTGTAAAAAGCTTGAAATTAAATTTTTTATTATCTGACATTTAATATTTCTATTTTATTGTATTTAATTTTATTTAAGTAAAGTCCACAAGCAGGAACTGAGTATCCTGCATATTTTCTATTTTTTTTTAGAATAATTTGATTGAATGATTCAATATTTAATCTTTTTTGACCAACTTCAATTAATGTACCGACAATTGCTCTTACCATATTTCTTAAAAAACGATTTGCTTCTATTGAAAAAATTAATAAATCTCCATCTTGTTTCCACTTTGCATCTATAATTTTACAGTCATATGTTTTAACATCTGATCTTGATTTACTAAATGATTTAAAATTATTATGTTCAAATAAAAAACTTGAAGCATAATTAAGTTGATCAATGTCTAATTTAGTATTCAATTGATAAACTCTATTAATAAGTAATGGGTTTTTTTTACAAGATATAATATAATCGTATGATCTTGAAATTGCACTAAATCTTGCATGTGAATCTTTTTTAACTGTAAAAATATTATCTATTGCTATATCATTAGGGAGAAATGAATTTAATTGATGAGATAATTTTATTAAATCTATATTATCATTAAAATCAAAATGAGCAATCATTTCTCTAGCATGTACACCAGAATCAGTCCTTCCTGCACCAACAATATCTATCTTTTGTTTAGCAATTGTTGATAGACAATTTTCAATAGTTTCCTGAATAGTATTTGAGTTTGGTTGTTTCTGCCAACCATGATAATTTGTTCCGTCATACGAAATTTCAAAAAAATATCTCAAAAGGATTTATAATTTTTGTTAAATTCAAAGATAACCAATATGTAGTTTAAAAAATTGAAAAAAATATTAGTTCTTTCAGACACTCACAACTATATTGACGATAGAATTATAAATTTTGCATCAAAAGCTGATTTTGTTATTCATGCTGGTGATCTGGGCAATTATGACATTATTGAAAAATTAAAATCGGTTTCAAAATTATTCTGTGTATATGGAAATATTGATGGTAAAGAAGTCAGATCTGAAATTAATGAATTTGAAATTTTAAAAATTGAGAAATTAAAAATTTTACTGACACACATTTCAGGTAAAACCCCATATTACAACAAAAAAACAATCAATAAAATAAAGTTAAATAATCCTGATATTCTTATCTCAGGTCATTCTCACATCCTCAGAATTGAGTTTGATAAAAAAAATAATTTATTATTTATTAATCCAGGTGCTGCCGGTAAGCATGGGTTTCATAAAAAAAGAACAATGATTAGATTTAATATTAATAATGGAAGTATGAGTGAAATGGAAATAATTGAATTGGGCGATAGATCGAAATTATCTAATTCTATTGATTGAATTTAATAAATCAATATCTTTCTTTATGTTTTTTATTGCCAATGAGCTTAATATACACGATGATACAATTCCAAAAATTAAAAATGATGGGTAATTGTGATTAATTGCAAAAGCAATATAGAGTCCAAAAATAAAATATACTAAACCTGAAAACCTAAGTATTTTAAACTGTAAATTTTTCTTTTTGTAAAGAAAAATTAAAAATAAATATAAAAATGATGCAAATGTGAATAAAGCATATGAATATGATAATAAATTATCTTTAAAATCAGAATAAATCGTCATTGCTAAAAGTATAAAATTAATAGCAGATGAGATTAATAAATAAACCGATTGAACTCTGAACATTTAACATTAAAATTAGATAATTTTAAGATAATTAAAAAAAGGTTGTATATTTACTCTGTTATCAATAAAAACTCTCCCGATAACCCCAATCAAAATTAATTTTAAATATGTTAGAGTTAAAAGATTTAAACAAGAAAAAACTTGCCGATTTAGTTAAAATATGTGATGACTTAAGTATCGATAATCAAGGTAAAAAAAATGAAATTATTGATAGAATAATAGATTTCCAATCAAAATCAGATAAAACTAATAATAAGCCTAGAGAAAGAGTTAAGAGAGATTTTAAAAGGCCAAGTCATGACAATAAAGACAGAAACCATAACAAAGATTCAAGGAACAGGTATAAAGAACCAGATTTTGAATTTGATGGAATTATAGAATCGGAAGGTGTTCTTGATTTAATGCAAGAAGGATATGGTTTTTTAAGATCATCAGATTATAATTATTTAAGTTCACCTGATGATATTTATGTTTCACACTCTCAAGTAAAACTTTTTGGATTAAAAACCGGTGATACTGTTTTAGGTCAGGTTAGACCACCAAAAGATGGTGAAAAATACTTTCCTCTAATAAAAGTTAATCTAATTAATGGATTGACACCTGACGTTGTGCGAGATAGAGTCTCTTTTCAACATTTGACGCCACTCTTTCCAGACGAAAAATTTAATATTGCTGATAAAGAAAGTAGTATTTCAACAAGAATTATTGATCTTTTTTCACCGATAGGAAAAGGTCAGAGAGGAATGATAGTTTCACAACCTAAGACTGGTAAAACAATGCTCTTGAAAGATGTTGCTAATGCAATAGCCGCTAACCATCCTGAAGTTTATCAAATTATACTACTTATTGATGAAAGACCTGAAGAAGTAACAGATATGCAAAGAAATGTTAAAGGTGAAGTTGTTGCTTCAACCTTTGATGAGCCTGCTGACAGGCATGTTAGGGTAGCTAATATTGTATTAGAAAAAGCAAAAAGACTTGTTGAATGTGGTCACGACGTTGTTATTCTACTTGACTCTATAACTCGTTTAGCAAGAGCTTATAACACTGTTCAACCAGCTTCAGGAAAAATTTTAAGTGGTGGTGTCGATGCTAATGCATTACACAAACCTAAAAGATTTTTTGGTGCTGCAAGGAATATTGAAGGTGGAGGATCACTTTCAATTATTGCCACTGCGTTAACTGAAACAGGATCTAAAATGGATGAAGTAATTTTCGAAGAATTTAAAGGTACTGGTAATATGGAACTACAACTTGACAGAAGGATATCCAATAGAAGAATATTCCCCGCTATTGACCTCGTATCTTCAAGTACTAGAAGAGACGATCTTTTGTTAGATGAAAATACAATCCAGAGAATGTGGATTATGAGAAAATATTTAGCAGATATGAACCCTGTTGAATCAATGGAGTTTGTTTCTGATAGAATTAAAAAAACTCTAAATAATGAAGAGTTTTTAATTTCAATGAATTCCTAAATTAGATTTTAGCTTTACTTTTAGTTGATTTTAAAGAACTAACATGCTTCGCTAGTTTAGACTTTATATTAGCCGACTTGTTTTTATGAATAACGTTATTCTTTGCAAGCTTATCTAAGTTTGATGTAACATTTTTATAAAGTTTTTCAGCTTCTTTTCTACTAGTCGTATCTTTTAATTTCTTGATACTATTTCTAGTAGTCTTGTGTTGCAAGTGATTTAATTGCTTTTTTGTTTCTGTCTGTCTTATTCTTTTAATTGCAGATTTATGATTTGCCATATAATTATTTTAGTAGCCCGTAGGGGAATCGAACCCCTCTTACCAGGATGAAAACCTGGCG
>JBELHE010000049.1:0-11647 GCA_042091575.1 Cryomorphaceae bacterium | reverse complement strand
TTAAATATTTATTTAATTATTGTTTTAATGATCATAATTGGATCTATTAATATGATAACTGCACTATTAGTTACAATTCTAGAAAAAACTAATTTTATTGGCTTTCTTAAAATTATTGGATCAAAAAATAATAGTATAAAAAAAATTTTTTTAACAAATGGATTAAATCTAATTATAAGTGGTTTAATTTGGGGAAATAGTATTTCATTTTTTATAATTATTGTTCAAAAATATTTTAAGATAATAAAACTTAATCCTGATACTTATTATATTGATCATGTTCCAGTTGATTTTAGTTTATATAAAATAATCATCTTGAACTTTTCTTTAGTATTAATATGCTATCTTTTTTTAGTATTACCATTAAAAATTATTTCAAAGATTAAACCTAACACATCAATAGGAATGAATTAATAAAACTAAATTTGTATTATGAAATTTTGTAATAATATTTTAGAAACAATTGGAAATACACCCTTAATTAAATTAAATAAAGTTACCAAGGAAGTTGATGCTATGGTTTTAGCAAAAGTGGAATATTTTAATCCCGGAAGCTCTGTTAAAGATAGAATGGCACTAAAGATGGTTGAAGATGCAGAGAAAGATGGAAGATTAAAACCTGGTGGAACAATAGTTGAAGGCACATCTGGAAATACAGGTATGGGATTGGCATTAGCAGCTATTGTTAAAGGATATAAGCTTATTTGTGTTTCTACTGACAAACAATCAAAAGAAAAATTTGATATCCTTAGAGCTGTTGGAGCTGATGTTATTGTATGTCCAACAAACGTTGAACCAGATGATCCAAGATCCTATTATTCAACATCAAAAAGAATTGGTGAACAAACAGAAAATGCGTGGTATGTAAATCAATATGATAATCCCTCAAATACAGAGGCTCATTATTTATCAACAGGTCCAGAAATTTGGGATCAGACAGATGGCAAAATAACACACTTTGTAGTTGGTGTAGGCACTGGTGGTACAATTTCTGGTGTTGCTCGATTCCTCAAGGAGAAGAATTCTAATATTAAAATATGGGGAATAGATACTTATGGATCAGTTTTTAAAAAGTTTCATGAGACTGGAATTTTTGATAAAAATGAAATATATCCATATATCACAGAAGGAATTGGTGAAGATATTATTCCTGCAAATGTAAATTTTGATTTGATTGATTCTTTTGAAAAAGTTACTGACGAAAATGCAGCTATTTACTCTAGAAGACTAGCAAAAGAAGAGGGTATTTTTGCTGGGAATTCATGCGGAGCTGCAGTCTGTGGATTAGTTCAATTAAAGAAACATTTTACAAAGGATGATGTTGTTGTAGTTTTACTTCATGATTCTGGAAGTAGGTATGTAGGTAAAATATATAATGATGAGTGGATGAAAAATAAAGGCTTCAAAACTGATTAATATTGTTTTTAAAAACAATATGAATTATTATCAATAACCATATTGGCAATTCTTCTTTTAAGTTCAATAGGCTTTGGATAATTAAAGTATTTTATAAATCTTTTCAAACTTAATAATAAAAATTTCTGCTCATCCCCATCGCTTAATGAAATTATAAGTTCCTTTGCTTTATTTGAAATTAGCTCAACCGATTGGTATAAATATAACTGGCTCATGGCTATTTGTCCTTCTTGATTCACTTTTCCAAATCTCTTACAGTTTTTTTCTGTTCTTAACATTGCCGATTCAGTAAAATATATTTTTATCATTATATCAGAAATTGACATTAAAACTTCTTGTTCTTTTTCAATATCTAAACCAAATTTTTTCATACCAGCACCAGAGAGCATTAAAAAAATTTTTTTAAGATTTTGTAATATTATTTTTTCCTCATCAAAAATATCTGTTAGATCTGGTATTTCATATGTAGGAATTTCAGCTAGTGATTTAGCTACATTTTCAGCTTCACTAATTAAGTCAACATGACCTTTTAGAGCTTTTTTTATAAGCATTCCAATAGCTACTAATCTGTTTATTTCATTTGTTCCTTCATAAATTCTAGCAATTCTAGAATCTCGCCATGCAGATTCCATTGGTGTTTCTTTTGAATAACCCATTCCTCCAAATATTTGAATACCATGATCTGCAATATTTTGAAGATCTTCTGAAACTGCAACTTTTAACATTGAGCATTCAATTACATATTCTTCAAATCCTTTCAATGTTGCTTCTTGGTAAGTTTTTCCAGATTTTTTTAATATTTCAATTCTATCTTCAATGTTTTTTGCTGCTCTGTAGCAAGCAGATTCACCCACATAAAGATCGGTTGCCATAAGAGCTATCTTTTCTTTAATTGCTCCAAATTCACTTATTTTTTTACCAAACTGAATTCTTTCATTTGCATAATTTGTTGATACATTTATTAATCTTCTTTCTGCATCCAAAGCAGCAACAGCTAGCTTTATTCTTCCAATATTGAGAGCATTCATTGCGATTTTAAAACCATTTCCTCGCTCAGAAAGCATATTTTCTACAGGAACCTTAGTTTCATTAAAAAATACTTGTCTGGTAGATGATGAATTTAACCCTAGCTTCTCTTCCTCTTTTCCAAGAGTAATACCATTTTTAAAATCACATGGAACAATAAAAGCAGTTAGTTTTTCATCATCATCTATTTTAGCAAAAACAGTTAAAATATCAGCAAATCCTGCATTTGAAATCCATATTTTTTGACCATTTATTGAGTAATGACCTTTATCCTTATTCAAAACAGCCTTTGTTTTACCACTATTTGCATCAGATCCTGCTCCTGGTTCTGTTAAACAGTAAGCTCCAAAATGTTCACCACTTGCGAGTTTTGGAATATACTTTTTCTTTTGATTTTCATTACCATAAAGCAGTATGGGCATAGTACCAATACCAGTATGTGCTCCAAATGCAGTTGATGTTGAACCAGAGCTACCTGAAATATAGTCACATACCAACATTGAGGATGTAAATGCCATACCAAGACCCCCATAAGCTTCGGGAATACCAACACCAAGAAAACCTAAATCTCCTGCTTTTTTCATGACTTGTAAAGTCAATTCAAAATTCTTTTTTTCAAATTCTTCTTTTTTTGACCAAATTTCTTTATCAGCAAACTCTTTAACAGCATCTCTCATCATTTTTTGCTCTTCACTAAAATCTTCAGGGGTAAAGACCTCATCACATCGAGATTCTTTAATTACAAATTCTCCTCCTCTAGTTATATTTTTTTCAATTATTTCTTCCATTATTATAAAATTTCATAAATACCAGCAGCACCTTGTCCAGTACCAACGCACATGGTAACCATACCATATTTTAACTTTCTTTGTTTCATTTCACTTATTAATTGAATAGTAAGTTTAGCTCCAGTACATCCAAGTGGGTGCCCCAAAGATATTGCACCTCCATTTACATTAATAATTTCATTATTGAGATCTAGTTCATTGATAACTGCTATGGATTGAGAAGCAAAAGCTTCATTTAATTCAATTAACTGAATATCATCTATTTTTAAATCCGTTTTTTCTAAAACTTTAGGGATAGCTTTAATAGGACCAACTCCCATGATTCTAGGAGGAAGGCCAGCAACACTGTAATTTACTAGTCTGGCAATTGGTTCAATTTTGTGTTCTTTAACATACGATCCACTTGCAATCATAACAAATGCAGCACCATCACTCATTTGTGAGGAATTTCCTGCGGTAACTGAGCCTGTACTAGAGAATACAGGTCTAAGTTTAGATAATGCTTCTAAACTTGTGTCTTTTCTAGGACCTTCATCCACCAAATAGTTATTAATTCTTGTTTTTTTTATTGAATTCTTATCCAAATAAATTTCTTCAACTTTAATTGGAGCAATTTGTGATTCAAACTTTTTATTTTTTATTGCTGAAAGAGCCTTTTTATGTGAATTATATGCAAAAATATCTTGATCCTCTCTTTTAATTTTATAGGCTTTAGCAACTTCTTCGGCTGTTAAGCCCATACCCCAATAATAATCTTCATTTCCTTTTGAAACTATATTATATCCAGGAACAGGTTTATATCCTCCCATGGGTATAAAACTCATACTTTCTACACCACCAGCAACTATACAGTCAGCCATGCCAGAATTAATTTTTGCACTGGCAAGAGCTATAGTTTCAATCCCAGATGCACAATAACGATTTACAGTAACACCAGGAACATCATCGATTTTTAAACCCATTAGGGATATTAACCTTCCTACATTTAATCCTTGCTCAGCTTCTGGCATAGCATTGCCAACAATTATATCATCAATAGTTTTTTTATCAAAATCATGCATTTGATTAATCATAAACTCAATTGTTTCAGCAGCTAATTCATCTGGTCTTTTAAATCTAAAAAAACCTCTTGGTGCTTTGCCTACTGCAGTTCTGTAGCCTTTAATTATATAAGCTTGTTCCATATTAATTTCTTAAGGGTTTTCCATTTTTTAACATATATTTTATTCTTTCAAGTGTTTTTCTCTCTCCGCAAAGCGAAAGGAAAGCCTCTCTCTCTAAATCTAAAAGATATTGTTCAGACACTAAATTTGCTTGAGAAAGATTTCCTCCTGCGAGAACATTAGCTATTTTTTTTGCGATTTTCTTATCATGTTCAGAAATATATCCACCAGCTAACATAGAATCTGCACCTACATAAAACATTCCAAGGGCTTGTTGACCTAAGACCTTAATATCATTTCTTTTTATAGGTTTAGTATATCCATTTTCATGCATTGATAATGCAATATTTTTTGCATAAGAAATTTGATTGTTCTTGTTCATAATTATTAGGTCTTTGTCTTTTTTTAGATAATTTAATCCAAAACCCTCATGACCAGAAGTTGAAGTTTTTCCCATTCCAATATTTAAAAAATATTCTTGCATTAAATTAACTTCAACATCATTTTTCTTGAACTGATCCGAAGCTCTGAGAGCCATTTCTTTAGTTCCACCACCACCCGGAATTAATCCAACCCCAACTTCGACAAGACCAATATAAGTTTCACTGTAAGCTAAAACTTTATCACAGTGAAGACATAATTCACAACCACCTCCAAGAGTATAGCCATGAGGAGCTGCAATAACAGGAACAGATGAATATCTTAATTTCATCATGGTATCTTGAAATAATTTCATTGCAAAATTTAACTCTTCATATTCTTGTTCCACTGACATCATAAAAATCATACCTAAATCAGCACCTGCAGAAAAATGTTGCCCATCATTTCCAATAACTAAACCATTGTAATTTTCTTCAGCTATGTTTATCCCTTTATTTAATCCTTGTAAAATATTTTGGTTAATCGAATTCATTTTTGAATTAAATTCAATATTTAAAATACCATCCCCAATATCATTTATTTTACATTCATCATTCTTCCAAATAATTTGATTTTCATTAATATTTTTAAGAATAATAAAGTTTTCTTGACCAGATTTTCTTATAAATTTTTTTTTGGTTATGTCATAATACTTTAAAAACCCATTTTTTTTATTGTAAAACGAATTAATATTTTTAGATATCATTTCTTCAATCCAATTAGAAACACTTAAATTGTAAGATTTCATAAGTTGAACACCTTCAATTACACCCAAATAGTTCCATATTTCAAAAGGCCCTTCCTTCCATCCAAAACCAGCTTTCAGAGCCGAATCAATACTCAAAATATTATCAGATATCTCAGGTATTCTATACTGTACATATGCAAACATTTTTGCAAATATTTCCCTGTAAAAGTTTGAAGCTTTATCATCCCCACTTATTAAGATTTTAAATTTTTCTGCACTATTTTTGATTTTTTTTGCTTTATTAATTAATTCAAAATGTACTTTTTTCTGATCCTTATATTCCAATGTTTTAAGATCTAATGATAAAATCTGTGTCTTGCCCATCTTATCAGTAGTTTTTTTATAAAAACCTTGATTAGTTTTACTTCCTAGCATATTAGCTTTTAGCATTTTATTTAAAAATTCTGGATGCTTAAATATTTCTCTACATTCATCTTTCAAACAATTTTGATAAATTCCACTTGAAACGTTATATAGTGTGTCTAATCCTACGATATCAGCAGTTCTAAATGTTGCAGATTTTGGCCGACCTATAATAGTACCTGTAAGTTTGTCAACTTCTTCAACAGTGAAATTTCCATCTTTTACAAGGTGAAAAATACTTTGAATTCCAAATGTCCCAATTCTATTTCCAATAAAAGCAGGTGTGTCTTTTGCTAAAACAGATGTTTTACCTAAAAACTTTTCACCATAGTTCATTAGAAAATCAATTATTTCATTTTTACAATTTGGGCCAGGAATAACTTCAAATAAGTTTAAATATCTTGGCGGATTAAAAAAATGAGTTATAGAGAAATGATTTTGAAAATCTTCTGATCTTCCTTCATTCATCAACTTGATTGGGATTCCAGATGTATTTGATGAAACTAATGTTCCTTTAGCCCTATATTTATCTACTTTTTCAAAAATTGATTTTTTTACATCTAATTTTTCAACAACAACTTCAATTACCCAATCATAATTTTTTATTAGATGCATGTCATCTTCAAAATTTCCCAAACGGATTCTTTTAATAAATTTTTTATCATAAATAGGGGAGGGTTTAGTTTTAATACATTTTTTGAACATATCGTTGACAATCCTGTTTTTTACAATTTTATCATTGATATGGAGATCTTTATTTTTTTCCCAATCCTTAAGTTCGTTTGGCGGCATGTCTAAAAGAAGAACTTCAACTCCTATATTTGCAAAATGACAAGCGATTCCAGAACCCATAATTCCTGAACCTAAAACAGCAACTTTTGATATTTTTTTATTCATTTAAAAATTTCTTTATTTTTTATTACCGTATTAATTTCATCAATAACAAAATAGAAATTACGTACAGCATCTTTTCCGACTTTTCTTTTAATAGTTTTATTAAATTTTATAATTAGTTCTTTAGAATAGTTTCTAAACTCAATTCCTCTTTTAGTTAATTTAATTAGAACGCCTCTTCCATCATCAGGATTTGGTATTCTTTTAATAAGATTTTCATCTTCCATAAATTTTAAAGTTCTGGACAAACTTGTTGACTCCATTCCCATTTTTGGACCCAGTGAAGTTGAAGGGGTACTCACTTTTGGATTCAAGCTTAATAAAGCAAAACCAATTGCCATACTTCCACCATATTTAGAAGCTTCCTCGTTATACATTTTGGAAACAGATAACCATACATATCTCAATTCTTGTTCTAAAGTTTTAATTGACATTTTTTAAATGTACAAAAATATAC
This sequence comes from Cryomorphaceae bacterium, assembly GCA_042091575.1. GTDB lineage: Bacteria > Bacteroidota > Bacteroidia > Flavobacteriales > Flavobacteriaceae > Eutrophosalina. Next base: position 4,372 of record JBELHE010000049.1, on the reverse strand, counting down.
TATGCGTGCATAGTATATTAATAAATTTTTTTTAATTATTTAACCCATTGATAAGCATTATAAAATGCAAATATCCATGGAGAATATTTATGAGCTTTTTTTTGATGTGGATAATAACCCCAATTCCATGGATGAGTTGATCTTTCAAGATGAGGCATCATTGCAGTATGTCTACCATCTTTACTCGAAATTATAGCAGCATCATATTCTGAGCCATTCGGATTAGCAGGAAAATTATTATTATGGTATTTACCAACAATATTGTAATTTTTTTCATCTTCATCAAATTTGAATTTTCCTTCCCCATGGGCTGCCCAAATTCCTAGGACGCTATTATCAAAGTTTTTAAACATTACAGAGTTATTTTCTTTGATTGATAATGCAGTAAATTGACATTCAAATTTCTTTGAATCATTATGATGCATTTTTGGGTGTTTTTTCATTTCTGGATACAGCAATCCAAGTTCCATAAAAAGCTGACATCCATTGCACACACCAAGAGATAATGTGTCATTTCTAGAAAAGAATTTTTCTAAACTCATTTTTGCATTTTTATTATAAATGAATGAACCAGCCCACCCTTTCGCAGATCCTAATACATCAGAATTTGAGAAACCTCCAACAGCTACTAAAAAGTTAATATCTTCTAATGTCTCTTTACCACTCATAAGGTCGCTCATATGAATATCCTTGACGTCAAACCCTGCTATATGCATTGCATAAGCCATCTCTCTTTCGGAGTTACTCCCTTTTTCTCTAATTATTGCAGCTTTTTTTCTTTTTTTAGATTTAATTTTAAATTCACCATTAAACCATTTTGGAAAATTAAATTCAAGACTATTTTTAGAAAGATTTTTCAGCCTTTCTAGTGAATTTTGTTTACCACTTTGTTTCTCATCTAATAATGATGATTTTTTATACCAAGTGTTTCTATATTTATTTATATCAAATTTTAAAATTTGTTCATTATTTTTCAGACTAATTTTTTCAGATTTAAGTACTGATCCAATTTTTTTATAATTAATATTTTCCTTTTTTAAAATATTTTCAATTGATTCACATGCTTGAACAACTATACTACTATTTTCACTAAATAGTATGGTTGTTAAATCGTAATTAAAATCCGAAAAATCTATATCTAAACCATATGTTTTTTGTGGAAAGCAAATTTCAAGAAGTGCAGTAATAATACCTCCTGAACTTATATCATGACCAGCATAAATTAATTCTTTACTGATGCAGTTTTGAACAGTATTAAAAGTTTTTTTAAAATATATAGAATCTTTTATATCCGGGGCATTAGTTCCAATTTTATTTTGAGATTGAAATAATGCAGACCCTCCAAGTTTTAAATTGTCACTGGAAAAATCTATATAATAAATATAACCTTTGTCTGTTTTTAAAAAAGGTTCAACAGCTTTTTTTATTTCACTAGTAGTTCCAGTAGCTGAAATTATTAGAGTACCTGGCGAAATAACTTCTTTATCAGTATATTTTTGTTTCATTGACATCGAGTCTTTCCCTGTCGGTACATTTATTCCTAAATCAATACAAAATTCTGAACAAGCTTTTACTGCACTATATAACCTTGAGTTTTCTCCATAATTATTTGCTGGCCACATCCAATTCGCAGATAGAGAAATTGATTTGATACCATCATTCAATGGTACCCAAATTAAATTAGTTAATGATTCAGCAATTGAGTTTCGAGATCCAATTCCAGAATCAATTAATCCAGTGATAGGGGAGTGACCAATTGATGTGGCAATTCCATTATCACCATTGTAGTCTAAGGCCATAATTCCTAAATTATTTAAAGGAACCTGAAGAGGACCTGTACATTGCTGCATTGCTACTCTTCCAGTTACACATCTGTCAACTTTATTTGTTAACCAGTCTTTACAAGACACAGATTCTAGCATCAAAACATCATTTAAATACTTTTTGATATCATTGTTTTTATATTTGAAATCAACATATGAATAGTTAACTGTATTATCTCTTAATATTGTTTTTGGTGAATTACCAAAAAAATCTTTGAGCTCCAGGTCAATAGAGTTTTCATTATTTTTTTTAGATCTCACTAAAAATCTAGAATTTTCTTTTACAATCCCAACTTTGTATATCGGAGCTCTTTCCCTGTCACATATTTTTTTTAATTTTTCAAAGTCATTAGCTGAAATTACTAGCCCCATTCTTTCTTGAGACTCATTACCAATAATTTCCTTTGACGAAAGGGTTTTATCCCCAACAGGAAGTTTATCAATTTCTAAGATTCCACCAACTTCTTCAACAAGTTCTGAGATACAATTTAAATGACCACCAGCTCCATGGTCATGAATAGACTTTATAAAATTATTTTCAGATTCTACAACGCTTCTAATTGCATTTGCAACTCTTTTTTGCATTTCAGGATTAGATCTTTGAACTGCATTTAATTCTATCCCTGATGAATACTTCCCAGTCTCAGTTGACGATACTGCTGCACCCCCCATTCCAATTCTATAGTTATCTCCACCTAAAATAACAATTAAGTCACCTTCACTTATATTAGTTTTTTTTGATTGTTCTAATTTCCCGTATCCAACTCCACCCGCCAGCATTATTACTTTATCATATCCTAATAAATTATCACCTTCATGATGTTCAAATGTTAAAAGTGAACCGGAAATTAAAGGTTGACCAAATTTATTTCCAAAATCTGAAGCACCGTTGGATGCTTTAATTAAGATGTCAACAGGTTTTTGATAAAGCCATTTTCTTTCTTTAAATCCAATATTTTGATTATCAATCCTTGGATATGGAGTCATGTAAACAGCTGATCCAGCTAATGGTAATGATCCTTGACCTCCAGCTAACCTGTCTCTTATCTCACCACCTGACCCTGTTGCAGCCCCACTAAATGGTTCTACTGTGGTAGGAAAGTTATGAGTCTCTGCTTTTAAAGAAATAACTGAATCAAAATTCGAAAAATCATATTCCGAAGATATTTCACCATTTTTTGGGGCAAATTGAACAGTTTTTGGACCCTTGATAAAGGCAACATTATCTTTATATGCAGATATGACACTATTTGGATTTTTCTTTGTTGTCAGCTTAATTAAATCAAATAAACTATCATCTATCTTTTTGCCATCTATAATGAACTCTCCATTAAAGATTTTATGCCTACAATGTTCTGAGTTTACTTGAGAAAATCCAAAAACCTCTGAGTCAGTTAGTTTTCTTTTGATTTTTTTTGAAAGTTCTTCAAGATAATCAACCTCTTCATCACTTAATGCAAGCCCTTCAATCTCATTGTATTTTTTAATATTATCAATTAATTTAATGGGATTAGGTTTTTTTTCAACATTAAAAATATTTTGGTCTAAAAAAGAAAAAAATTGATGTGTCATTTTATCAAAAGAATTTAGATTTTCTCTAACATATTTTTCAATTCTCGAAATATCTTCAATTCCCATATTTTGAGTTATTTCTACTGCATTTGTACTCCAAGGGGAAGGCATTGAAGATCTAGGGCCAATAAAATTTCCTGTTATTTTTTGATTTTTCTGAAAATAGGCGTTGGAAAATAACCACTCCAGTTTTTTAATGTCTTCAGCAGACAATTTTTTTGCTGAAGCAACAGCAAATACTTCTTCTTTATTTTTAGAAAAAAAATAAATCATTTTCTTCATACAAATTTAGATTAATTTGTGAAGTAAATTTTGTTAGATTAATAAATATTAATGAATTGTTATTAACACTTTTTTTTAAGCTTCGCCAAATAAAATCCGTCGAATCCAGATTCATATGGACTTATTTTTTTTTCTTCAATAATTTTAAATTTTTTTCCAAATTCACTACTTAAGAACAATGCAATTTGTTTTTCGTTTTCAGATGGAAAAATTGAGCATGTAACATATAGCATGATACCATTATCATTTACAAGCTTGCTATAATCATTTAATATTTTGATTTGATCATTTAGTATTGAATTAAAATCTTTTGGATTTAATTTCCATTTTGAATCAGGATTTCGTCTTATAACACCAAATCCTGAACAGGGTGCATCAATTAAAACTCTATCAAATTTGTTTTTGTTCTTTTTTAAAAATTTATTGTCTATAACCTTTGTTGTAATATTGTGGATTCCATTTCTTCTAGCTCTTTTTTTTAGCTCTTGTAGCTTATATTCATGAATATCTGTTGCTACAATATTTCCTTTGTTATTAAGTATACTTGCAATGTGGAGAGCTTTACCACCAGCACCAGCACATGCATCTAAAATTTTATGCTTAGCATTTACATCTAAAAATTTAGCTACAAGTTGTGATGATGCATCTTGTAACTCAAAAAAACCTAATTTAAATTCAATGGTTTTAAAAATATT
>JBELHE010000048.1:0-12415 GCA_042091575.1 Cryomorphaceae bacterium | reverse complement strand
TCTTTGTCCATCACTTTGAGAAATAAATACAGCAGGAATATTTATTGAGTTCGGGTCTGTATCTCCAACACTCATATTAACCAGATCATCACCATCGTTGTTAAATACTATTATAGCAATTGCACCAGCATTTTGAGCATTAAGTGCTTTTACACCAAATTGACACGTACCTCTTTGAACTAGTGCTATTTTTCCATCAACAGAACTTATAGATCCACAGCCATCCTCAGGATCAGTAATAATAACTTCAGCCTCAATTGGGTCTGATGTTAAAGATTTACCAAAACTAGCAGTTGAAAAACTTATGTTGTTTTGTCCTGTTGGTTTTTTTATTTCAATTGTATTTCCTTCACTTATGTATGTGGTTGGGTTTTCAGTATCACCCCCAAATACCTTGAACCATGTATTTCCTCTATCTTCTGATTTCCAAAGGCCGTTTCCAAGAGCATCACCACCAGTGTAAGATTCTCCAGTACCAGCATAAAAAATGTCTTTATTATTGGGATCATAAGTTATTGAGGATAATGCAAGGTTTTGAGGAATATTTTTTGTTATTAATTCCCAAGCAGAATTTGGGTCTGAAATTTTATTATTCTTAAAAAGACCACCACTAACACCACCGGTATAAACAGTCTCGTTAGTTTGATCATTTGGATCAAACATCATGGCTTTAGTTCTTCCACCTACATTGATTGGTCCTCTTTGTATCCATTTCATCTCTTCATTTTCACCAGGAACTGCTGATTTCCTAGCTATTCCAGTCAATTCATCTCTTTCGATTGCAGTTCTTTTATCTCTAAGTTCTTTTTGAACTTTAAATAATTTTTCAGGTTCTGGTCTACCCGTTGCTGGATTCAATGATAATTCCCACATTCTTTCATAATAAGAGTTGGGAGGAAGTTCGAGACTTCTTCTTTTAGATTTAGTGAGTTTTTTGCTTTCAGAAAAGGGTGAATTTTTAAGGTACTCAGAGTGTAAAGATCTTTTTTCCAGAATAGTTGCATCCGTATAGGTTTTATTAAAAAACATACCAATAATAACTATTATGGTAACAACTATGCTGGGATTGTATTTAAATAGATTTCTCAAAAGTTAGTTGTTGTTAAGATACAACAACTGTACCATTATTATACTGACACTAAACCTTTAATGTGAGGATGATGTTCGTAATTTAAAAATTCAAAATCTTCATATTTGAAATCAAAAATACTGGATACATTTCTTTTGATTTTTAAGGTAGGTGGTTTTTTTGGATCTCTTTTTAATTGGAGGTTAATTTGTTCCATATGATTAGTGTAAATATGAGCGTCACCAAATGTGTGAACAAAATCACCAATATCAAGGTTACAAACATGTGCTATCATGTGAGTTAGTAATGCATATGATGCAATATTGAATGGAACACCAAGAAAAATGTCTGCGCTTCTTTGATACAATTGACAGCTAAGTTTATTTTCAGAAACGTAAAATTGAAAAAAAGCATGACATGGTGGAAGAGCAGCTTTACCATTTTTAACATTTTCGCTAAAAGAAACAGATGTGTCAGGTAGTACGCTAGGATTCCAAGCTGAAATCAACATTCTTCTACTATCAGGATTTGATTTAATTGTTTTTATTAACTCTGATATTTGATCAATATTGTCATTATTCCAATTCCTCCATTGAAAACCATAAACTGGACCTAAATCACCATTATTATCTGCCCAAGCATCCCAGATTTTTACCCCATTATTTTTTAAATAATCAATGTTAGTTTCACCATTTAAAAACCAGAGTAATTCATAAATTATGGATTTAGTATGCAGTTTTTTTGTTGTAACAAGTGGAAATCCATTAGAAAGATTAAATCTCATTTGATACCCAAAAACACTTTTTGTTCCAGTGCCTGTTCTGTCAGATTTTTCAACTCCATTATTTACAACATGTTGAATCAAATCTAAGTATTGCTTCATGAGACTAAAATATGAAATGTGAAAATTTTTATAAGCTATTAAATAAAAAAAAAATTAAAAGATATTAACCAATCAACATGCCAGCAATTGCAGCTGATAAAAGCGAGGCTAGCGCTCCTCCAATTAGAGCTTTTATACCAAATTTTGCCAAATTTTTTCTTTGATTTGGAGCTAGGGCTCCAATACCACCAATTTGAATTCCTATCGATGAAAAATTAGCAAATCCACACAACATGTAAGTTGCCATTATAAGCGATTTTTCATAATTCAAAACAACCTCGGCACCGGCAACCTTAAAATCTGCTAATTGCATATATGCAATAAACTCATTAACAGACAGTTTAATTCCTAATAGTTGCCCCATTGGAACAATATCAGCAGTTGCAACACCAATAAGCCACATGAGGGGTGAAAACACAATTCCCATTACAGCTTCAAGAGATAGTTCATTATAAATTGTTTTTGATTGAATGATTGCATTTAGACCACTTAAATCACCTACAAAAAAAAGTAAATAATTTACCATAGCTATTAACGCAATAAATACAATAACCATTGCGCCTATATTAACAGCTAACTTTATTCCTTCAATAGTACCATTTGATATCGCATCTAATATGTTAGATCCAGAATCATAATCGGATATATTAATGTCGCTATTTATTTCCTCTGTTTGGGGCATAATAATTTTAGAAATTAGAATTGCTCCTGGTGCTGCCATAACGGAGGCAGTAAGTAGATGTTTTGCAAACTCAACTTGTTTTACTGGGTCATCTCCCCCTAAAAAAGCAATGTAAGCAGCAAGAACGCCACCAGCCACCGTTGCCATTCCACCAACCATAACAAGTAAGATTTCTGATTTATTCATTTTTGGTAAATATGCCTTAATAAGTAAGGGAGCTTCAGTTTGGCCAAGAAAAATATTACCAATCACAGACAGGCTTTCAGATCCAGATATTTTTAAAAATTTGGTATAAAGTTTTGCGAAAAAACTAACAACTTTTTGGATTATACCAAAATAAAACAATATTGATGTAATTGCTGAGAAGAAAATAACAGTTGGTAAAATTTCAAAAGCCCATATGTAACTAGTTGATTTAGGTTTTAAAAGATCACCAAAAACAAAAATTGTTCCTTCTCTAGTAAAGTCAATAAGTTTTACAAATACTGATCCTGCCTTTTCAAATAGAAACTGAATTATAGGAACTTTTAATATTAAAACTCCTATAATTAATTGACTGATTAGAGCTAAAAAAACAGTTTTCCAAGCAATCTTATTTTTTTTGTTACTAAAAATATATGCTAACAATAGTATTGAAAAAATACCTAAAATTCCTCTTAAAAGACTTTCTAATGAAAAACCTGAACTTGGAATAATATCATTTTCGTTAAACAGTATTGCAAATTTTAAAATCAAAACTATTTTCTTTGGTTAATTTCATCTCTTAATTTTGCAGCAAGTTCATAATTTTCAATTTCAATTGCATCATTAATTTTTTTATTTAAATCTTTTATAGAAATATTTTTATAACCTTCATCAAATTTTTTTTCTTTATTTTTTTCGGAAATTTCTTTTTTTAAAATAATTCCTGCTTTATCTAATATTTTTGAATACGTAAATATTGGTGAGTCAAATCGTAATGCTAAAGCTATTGAATCTGACGTGCGTGCATCTAGAATTTCTTCAATTTTATCTCTTTCGCATATTAGATTAGAATAAAAAATACCATCAATCAATTTGTGTATTATAACTTTCTTTAACACAATTTGAAAATTATTCGCAAAACTTTTGAAAAGGTCATGAGTTAGTGGTCTTGGTGGATCAATATTTTTATCTAATGCTATTGCTATTGATTGAGCCTCAAAACCACCAATAACAATTGGAAGTTTCCTTTCACCATCAACTTCCTCCAGGATCAAAGCATATGCTCCATTTTGGGATTGACTGTAAGAAATTCTGTTTACCTTAAGTTTTATTAATTTCATATGATGGAATAACTAATTCAAAAATAGAAAATTAGTTGTTTCCAGCCTTAAAGGCTTTAAGTTTTTCATTTAATTTTGGAACAATATCAAATGCATCACCAATAATTCCATAATCAGCAGCCTTAAAAAAGGGTGCTTCAGGATCTGAATTAATGACAACTTTTACTTTGGAGGAACTTACTCCAGCTAAATGTTGTATTGCACCTGATATTCCAATTGCAATATATAAATTTGTAGCAACAGGCTTTCCAGTTTGACCTACGTGTTCACTATGGGGTCTCCAACCCATATCAGAAACAGGCTTTGAACATGCAGTTGCCGCTCCTAAAGTTTTAGCAAGTTCTTCAATCATCCCCCAATTTTCAGGCCCCTTAAGTCCCCTACCAGCTGAAACAACTATGTCAGCATCAGCTATAGAAATTTCTCCATTACTTAATTCTACAGAATCTTGAAAAATTGTAGATTTAGGCAAAACAATATCCAAATTTATCATTTCTGAATTAGATTTTTTTTCTATTATGCCATACGAATTATTATAAATACCAATTAATTTTTTTTCATTTTTAATAATAATGTCGCTAAATGCTTTATTTGAAAAAGTTGACCTTTTTAAAGTAAATGGTTTTAAACTTGAAGGTAAACTAACAACATTTGAAATGTATGTTGAATTAGTTTTTATAGAAAGTGATGGAGCTAAATATTTACAGTCAGCACTTCCACCAATAATAATATGATTAGCTGACAGTTTTTTACTTACTTGAGAAATAACATCAGCATATTTTTGTACATTAAATTTCAATAAATTATTATTTGTGATATTTAATATTTTATCAGGGCCATAACTAGATAGTTCAATAGGATTTTCAATATTAAAACAAAGAACAATTAATTCAGTTGACATCTTATCTGCAAGTCCTCTGGCGTAAGAAATTGTTTCAAATGAATTTTTCTTTGGTTTAAAGTTTTTTGATTCAATGTAAGTCAGTACTGCCATATTTAAATAACTTTTGCTTCTTTGTTAAGTAGTTCTATTAGTTGATCTAAATTTTTAGAGTCAATCATTTTTATATTTCCTTTATCTTCAGTTTTATAATATTTAATTGTTTCTGAATTAATCTTTATTTTTTCAGCTTCAACAACTTCCAACGGTTTTTGTCTCGATTGCATAATTCCTCTCATATTTGGAATTTTTAAATCACTTTCTTCAACTAACCCTTTTTGACCTCCAATAATTACTGGTTGATTGCATGAAAGGGTTTCTGTACCACCTTCAATTTCTCGTTTAGCTATTATTTTTTTTCCATCAATTTCAAGTCCAACACAATTGGTCACATAATTGATTGATAATAATTCCGAAATCATTCCTGGAACCATATTTCCATTATAATCTATTGATTCTCTTCCAGCAATAATTAAATCATAATTTTCGTTTGAAATAAAATCACTAATTAATTTTGCTACTTGGAAACTATCTGTTGGATTTTCATCAATTCTTATAGCCTTATCAGCTCCAATAGCTAGAGTTTTTCTTAAAACAGGTTCAGTATTTTGAAGGCCAACGTTAATAACATCAATTGATGAATTATCTTTTTCTTTAATCCACATAGCACGCGTCAGTCCAAACTCATCATTAGGATTAATCACATATTGAACACCATTGCTGTTAAATTTAGTGTCATTTTCAATAAAGTTTATCTTGGATGTGGTGTCTGGAACACAACTAATACATACTAAAATTTTCATAAAATTATTTAAGGTCAAATATATAAAAAATCAATTTATTATGCACGCATAGTATTTTGTAAATTAAAAAATAAATAAATGTTTTTTATTAGTATTTTTGCATAAACTTAATTATGAGACAAATTCAATTTAGAGAAGCCATTTGTGAGGCAATGTCCGAAGAAATGAGAAAAGATGAAACTATTTATTTGATGGGTGAAGAAGTTGCTGAATATAATGGAGCATATAAGGCCTCAAAAGGCATGCTTGATGAATTTGGAGATAAAAGAGTAATTGATACTCCAATTTCTGAATTAGGTTTTTCTGGTATTGGTGTTGGTTCTACAATGACAGGTAATAGGCCAATCATTGAATTTATGACCTTTAATTTTGCACTTGTCGGAATTGATCAAATCATTAATAATGCTGCAAAAATAAGACAAATGTCTGGTGGGCAATTTCCATGCCCCATAGTTTTTAGGGGTCCAACCGGATCTGCAGGTCAGTTAGCTGCGACTCACTCCCAAGCTTTTGAGAGCTGGTATGCAAATTGTCCTGGTCTAAAAGTAATTGTGCCATCAAATCCTTATGACGCAAAAGGTCTTTTAAAATCTGCTATCAGAGATGACGACCCAGTAATATTTATGGAATCTGAACAAATGTACGGAGATAAAGGTGAGGTCCCAGAAGAAGAGTATGTAATACCTATTGGTAAAGCTGAGGTTAAAAAACAAGGTAAAGACGTTACAGTAGTTTCATTTGGAAAAATTATAAAAGAAGTATTTAAAGCTGCTGAAATTTTAAAAGAAGAAAATGTTGAGATCGAAATAATTGATCTTAGAACTGTTAAACCACTTGATTATGAGACCATTATACAGTCTGTAAAAAAAACAAATAGACTTGTTATTTTGGAGGAAGCGTGGCCATTTGGAAATGTTTCTACTGAAATTACTTACCAGGTTCAAAATATTGCTTTCGACTATCTAGATGCTCCAATAGTCAAAATTAACACTGCTGACACTCCAGCGCCATACAGTCCAACTCTTTTGAAAGAGTGGTTACCAAATCACAATGATGTAATTAAAGCTGTAAATAAAGTTTTGTATAAGTAATAAATTTCTATTTTTGAACCCTTAATAAATTATATTATGAATTTCAATCCTATTTTTATTCCAATTGTCCTTTCAATTTTGGGCTTAGTTTACATGTATTTTAAAGCTAAATGGGTAAAGAAACAAGATCCAGGTAATGAAAAAATGGTTACTATAAGTTCTGCAATAAAAAAAGGCGCATTAGCTTTTTTAAATGCTGAATATAGACTTCTTCTAATTTTTGTAGTAATCGCATCAGTAGCTCTTTTTGTAATTTCTATGCAAGTTGAAACAACTAGCTGGTTAATTATTCCAGCATTTATAGTAGGTGCAATATTCTCTGGTTTAGCTGGTAATATTGGTATGCGAATAGCTACCGATGCAAATTCTAGAACAACCCAGGCAGCTAGAACAAGTTTACCTAAAGCTTTAAACGTAGCTTTCGGCGGAGGTGTTGTAATGGGATTAGGTGTTGCAGGACTTGCTGTTTTAGGATTGAGTTTATTTTTTATGTTTTTCTTAAATCAATTCATGTCGGACGGAGGAGATTTTTATACTAACATGACAATTGTTTTAGAGTCATTAGCAGGTTTTTCTTTAGGAGCTGAGTCTATTGCTCTTTTTGCTCGTGTTGGTGGTGGAATTTATACAAAAGCTGCAGATGTTGGTGCAGATCTAGTTGGAAAAGTTGAGGCTGGAATCCCTGAAGATGATCCAAGAAACCCTGCAACAATAGCCGATAACGTTGGAGACAATGTTGGGGACGTAGCTGGAATGGGTGCAGATTTGTTTGGGAGTTATGTTGCAACTGTTTTGGCTTCAATGGTTTTAGGGAATTATATAATTAAAGACATGAGTGATTATTCATCTGAACAGTTTGATGATCTTTTTGGTGGAATGGGTCCAATTCTATTACCTCTTTTTATTGCTGGTATCGGAATTATTGCCTCCATTATTGGGACTTTATTTATAAAAATTAAAAATAATGATGCTAAAGAAGCAGAAGTTCAATCGTCATTAAATAAGGGAAATTTAATATCAATTATAATAACACTTTTTTCATGTTGGTTTTTAATTGATTATCTATTACCTGAAACAATTACTGGAATGAAATTTTTTGGTGAGGGCACAAAAGATATTCCTAGTCGAAATATTTTTTACTCTACTATAGTTGGTTTAGCAGTTGGATACTTAATATCTGCCTTTACAGAATACTATACAGCTTTAGGAAAAAAACCTGTAATGAATATTGTTCAAAATTCTTCAACAGGTGCAGCAACAAATATTATTGCTGGTTTAGCTACTGGAATGAAATCCACATTTTCATCTGTAATTTTATTTGCTCTTGCTATATGGGGTGCATATGAACTTGGTGGTTTTTATGGAGTTGCAATATCAGCTTCTGCAATGATGGCTACCACGGCTATGCAGCTAGCTATTGATGCATTTGGCCCTATTTCAGATAATGCTGGTGGAGTAGCTGAAATGAGCGAACTTCCTAAAGAAGTTAGAGAAAGAACGGATATCCTAGATTCTGTTGGAAATACTACTGCTGCTACTGGAAAAGGTTTTGCAATAGCTTCTGCTGCATTAACCGCTTTAGCACTTTTTGCAGCTTATGTTACTTTTACAGGAATTGATGGTATTAATATTTTTAAAGCTGATGTTCTTGCTGCTTTATTTATTGGAGGTATGATACCTGTCATTTTTTCTGCTTTAGCCATGGAATCTGTTGGAAAAGCTGCTATGAAAATGGTACAAGAAGTTAGGAGACAGTTTAAAGAAATACCAGGTATACTTGAGGGTAAAGCAAAACCAGATTATGAAAAATGTGTTGAAATATCAACTAATGCTGCTCTTAAAGAAATGCTTTTGCCTGGAATTTTAACTATTGTAACACCAGTTTTTGTTGGATTTGTAATGGGTCCTGAATCCTTAGGGAGTTATATGGCTGGTGTTGCTGTTTCTGGTGTCCTTTGGGCAATTTTTCAAAATAATGCTGGTGGTGCTTGGGATAATGCTAAAAAATCATTCGAAGCTGGAGTTGAGATTAATGGAAAAATTGAAAAGAAAGGATCAGATGCCCATAAAGCTGCTGTAACAGGTGATACTGTTGGAGATCCTTTTAAAGACACCTCAGGTCCATCAATGAATATTTTGATAAAATTAACTTGCCTTGTAGGACTCGTTATTGCTCCTATTCTTGGAAATCATGGAACTGAAGCAAGTACATATAATGAAGTAAAAAACATTGAAAAAAATGTTGTACTTGAACTTAATGATGATAATCCTGATAACAGTTCTTTGATAATTGTTACTAGATCTGAAGTAAATGGTTTAGTTACTGAGAAGACTGAAAAATGTTATGGTTCAAAAGCTGAACTCTTACTTAAAGCTGCTGAAGTTTCTGGGAATCAACATGAAAATGCGGTACTTGAAATGTTAACTGAAATTAAGACCCAATAATTTTTTAAGATAGTTTTGAATCTATTTTACTAGTGATTGATTTAAAATCATCTTTATTCTCAACAAAATCTATGTTGTCTACATCTAGTATTAACAAGTTGCTTTTATCATAATTTTGAATCCAAGCTTCATATCTTTCATTTAGCCTGCTTAAATATTCAACACTAATTGAGCTTTCATAATCTCTTCCCCTTTTATGAATTTGATCTACAAGATTTGGGATACCGCTTCTTAAATAAATTAGTAAGTCTGGATCTTTAACAAACGAATTTAGAGTATTAAAAATAGATTTATAATTTTCAAAGTCTCTATTAGTTATTAATCCCATAGATTTCAAATTAGGTGCAAAAATGAATGCATCTTCATATATAGTTCTATCTTGGATAGTATTTTTTCCATTATTGGAACATTCAAGCATTTGATTGAATCTACTATTTAAGAAATATATTTGAAGGTTAAATGACCACCTTTCCATTCTTTCATAAAAATCATCTAAATATGGATTTTTAAGTACATCCTCGAAGTGGGGCTCCCATTTATAATGTTTAGCTAACATTTCAGTGAGTGTAGTTTTACCTGCTCCAATATTTCCTGCTATAGCTATGTGCATGGTTTTTGATAATGTAACTAAAGTATAATAATTTTGAAAATTTTTTAAATAAATATTAAACTTTTTAAAGTTATTTATGTCTATAAACTTTAAACCTGTCATGAAAAAAATATTTTTATTAATAATACTCACTTCGTCAGTAACTTTTTGTCAAGATTTCCAAGGAAAAGCTTCCTATATGTCTAAAATAAATGTCGATACTAAGTGGATGGATAACCCTCGTTTTGCAAGTAGAAAAGGTTACATGGAAGAAATGCTTAAAAAGAATACCGAAAAAAATTATGTTCTAGAATTTAGTTCAACTGAATCCTTTTATACTGAAAAAGAAAAAATTGATGTTGGAGAATCTGGTAATTTTAATTGGATGGCTACTTACATAGGTGATAATATTGGAAAGCTTTATAAAAATTTACAAGAAAAAGTTACAATTAACGAAACTGAGATGATGGGAAAGTTTTTTTTAATTACGGATCCTATTGAAAATATGAAATGGCAAATGACTGGTGAAACCAAAAAAATTGGTCAGTATACTTGCTATAAAGCCACATATGAAAAAGAAATACAAGAAAGAGTATTTAGCTTTGGATCTGAAAGTCAAAATCAAAACAATATTAAAACGAAAACTGTTGAAGTTGCTGCTTGGTTTACTCCCGAGATTCCAGTTTCTACAGGACCTTCTTGGTATCAAGGTTTACCAGGTTTAATTCTTGAAGTAAGTGATGATAATACGACTATTTTATGCACAAAAATAGTAATGAACCCAACTGATAAATCTAAAATCAAAAAACCCAAAAGAGGAAAAGTCATAAACAATGTTGATTTTATCGCTTTACAGGATCAGAAAAGACAGGAAGCTAGAGAAATGTGGCAAAAAATGAGAAGATCTGGTGGTGGAAGACCTCCATCTAGAAACTAAATAAATTTTATGAAAAAAACATTAATTATCCTTTTGTTTCCCTTATTTGTATATTCTCAATCAAGTATTAGTGGTAAAATAACTGATGTCGATGGTAACTCAATAATGGGTGCAAATGTAATTGCAGTAAATAATGAAACTAATGTTCTTGATGGTTTTGGGATTTCTAATGAAAATGGGTTTTACAATCTTAATCTTAAAAATGAAACTGAATTTAATATTAAAGTCACTTTTATCGGATTTTCACCTGTTGAATTTAACATTTCATTAAATCAGGATATAGTCAGAAATTTTGCTTTAGAAGAACAAGCAGAAGCGCTTGACGAGGTTGAGATTGTATATGAAATGCCGGTAACTATTAAAGGTGACACAATTGTTTACAGTGCTGATGCATTTAATACAGGAACTGAGAAAAAACTTGCAGATGTTTTAAAAAATATGCCAGGAATCGAAGTTAATGATGATGGTGAAATTGAAGTTGAGGGACAAGTTGTTAGAAAAGTACAAATTGAGGGAAAAGATTTTTTTGATGGAGATTCAAAATTAGCAACTCAAAACTTACCAGCAAAGGCAGTTGGGAAAGTTGAGGTGTTAAGAAATTTTACCGAAAACAATCAACTAAGGAATGTAACCAATAATGAAGATAACTTTGCTCTTAATATTAGACTCAAAGATGGTCAAGATAAATTCTGGTTTGGTGAAATAACAGCTGGTACTGGGCCAGATGATATTCATTTAATATCACCAAAGGTATTTTACTATTCCAAAAACTTCAACTTTTCAGTTATTGGAAATTCCAATGATATTGGCCAGCCACCGTTATCAAGAAGAGATTTTTACAGATTTGGAGGCGGGTTTAATAACTTAAATGCTAGAACTGGAACATCTATTAATATTTCATCTGATATTGGAGGAATTAGTAGTTTACAAAACAATCGTGCTAAATCAATAGAATCAGAACTCTTAGCAACAAATTTTTCAGTATCAAATGATAAAGGACTAGAAATAAGTGGGTTTAGTATTTTTTCTTCAAATGTTAATGAAATTGAAGAAAGTATTAGTAGAACATATTTTACTAATAATATTACTGAAGAAACTGGCCGTAATGTTCTCCAAAATAATGAATTAGAATTGTATAAATTTTCCGTCGAGTATGAGCCAAATGATATTTTACAATTGGAATATAATATACTATTGAACCAGAGTAATCAAAATGAAAATACTGATTTGACATCTATGTACGGCAGAGGTTCAAATAGAACAAATGAGTTACTTGATATTGGAAGAATTCAAACTCCTTATTCTTTAAACCAAGAATTAAAAATGTATTATACCGCTGGTGAAAAGAATATTTTTTCTCTAGAAGCACAGCATTTAGATCAAGAAGAAGATCCAATAGGCACATCGATAAGAGAAATTAATCCGTTTTTGAATCTGATTGACTTTGATACAAATCAAACATCTTATAACACATCTCAAGCTAGAAATATTAAAACAAAAAAGTTTGAAACTAAGTTTGATTATTATTACTTAATTAATGACCAATCTAATATTAATATTACCCTTGGTGTAACAGATGTAAAACAAAGTTATTTTTCAAACTTTTTTCAAACATTAGATAGTGGTCAAGTTAAAAATTTTTCTGATCAGCTTTATGTAAATGATGTTGATT
>JBELHE010000047.1:5987-12472 GCA_042091575.1 Cryomorphaceae bacterium | reverse complement strand
ATTTGAGACCTTGCGTAAAGTTGTATTTAAGCACTTGGGTCTTGAAGATATAGTAGAAAAAGTATTAGAGCGAATGGGAGATGTAGATCAAATAATTCTTATTGGAGATTATGCTAAAGGAAATGATACTGGTCTAATTGAGGTATTTTTGATTGGTCAAGATCTTAACATGGAATATATTTCTCAGTTAGAAAATAAAATAGAAGATTTGATTGGTCGAAAAATTAATTTTTATTTAGGCTCTAAATTTTTAGCAGACAGAGAACATATTATATTATTTAATTCTAAAGACAAATGATAACAATAGAAAGTGAGGAAAGGCCTTGGGGACGTTTTTTTGTTCTACATGATGAGCCTAACTACAAAATTAAGCGAATAGAAGTTGACCCAGGAGGAAGGCTCTCCTATCAGTATCATAATAAACGTTCTGAAGCTTGGACTATAGTTGAAGGAGTTGGATCTATAACTCTAGATGGTAAGATTAAAGAGTATACTGAAGGTGAAACAGTCTTAATTCCTCAAGGAATAAAACACCGAATAGAAAACAAAGCAACAAAAAAAATAGTTTTCATTGAAGTACAAACAGGTTCATATTTTGGAGAAGATGATATTGTACGAATTGAAGATGATTATAATAGAATTTGATGAGTAAAGGTAAAGCAGTAATAGTTTCTGGATATTTTAATCCTTTACATAAAGGCCACCTAGAGCTTTTTGAAAAAGCTAAAGCTAAAGGAGATGAGCTGTGGGTGATTGTAAATAGCGATCTTCAAAGGGAGTTAAAGGGAAGTAAAAAGTTTATGGACGAGGATGAGCGGCTAGTAATAGTTAGCTCCATATACAATGTAGATAGAGCCTTAGTTTCTATTGATAAAGATAAAACACAGTGTGCCACACTAAAAGAATTAGCTGAAAAGCATTCAGGTGATTATGAACTTTATTTTGCAAATGGTGGTGATCAAAATAATGATAGTATTCCAGAAGTTTCTGTTTGTAAAGAAATGGGTATTATTTTAATTGAAGGACTTGGCAATAAAATTCAATCCTCATCTTGGCTTTTAAAAAAATAAAATGCAGATAAAAAACATTTGTTGTATTGGAGCGGGTTATGTAGGAGGTCCCACTATGGCTGTTATAGCACTTAAGTGCCCTCATATAAGTGTAACAGTTGTAGATGCAAATCCAGAGAAGATAGAAGCTTGGAATGGACCTTTAGATCGATTACCAGTCTATGAACCAGGACTTGCTAATGTTGTAAACCAGGCACGAGGCAAAAATCTATTCTTTTCAAATAATATTGCTGAAAATATTGAAAAGGCTGAGATGATCTTTATGGCAGTTAATACTCCAACTAAAACCGAAGGTGAAGGAGCAGGTATGGCCGCTGATCTTAAATATGTTGAAGCCTGTGCTAGAGATATTGCTAAATATTCTAAATCTGGAAAAATAGTTATAGAAAAATCTACCCTTCCTGTTAGAACTGCAGAAAAGATTAAAGAGATATTAGAGGAGAATTCTAAAAACATTCATTTTGAAATTTTATCTAATCCTGAATTTTTAGCGGAGGGCACAGCCATTCAGGATCTTTTTAAGTCTGATAGGGTATTAATTGGAGGAGAGCAGACTGAGTCTGGACAAAATGCTGTAAAGGCTTTAGTGGATGTATATTCTAATTGGATCCCAAAAGAAAAAATATTAACTACCAATGTATGGTCCTCAGAACTCTCTAAGCTAGCTTCCAACGCCATGTTAGCACAGCGAATTTCTTCTATAAATAGTCTTTCAGAGCTTTGTGAAAAAACAGGGGCTGATATTGATGAGCTCTCTAAAGCTATTGGAATGGATCATAGAATTGGATCTAAGTTTTTAAAAGCATCAGTAGGATTTGGCGGGAGTTGTTTTCAAAAGGACATTCTTAATCTAGTATATCTTTGTAAATATTATGGGATAGATGAGGTTGCTGAATACTGGCATCAAGTGATTAAAATAAACGATCATCAAAAAGAACGTTTTGCTCAGAAAATTATTAATTCTTTTGATAAAGAATTAGCCTTAAAAAAGATTGCAATTTTAGGATGGGCGTTTAAAGCTAATACTAATGATTCTAGGGAGTCAGCAGCAATTTTTGTGACTGAAAAGTTATTTAAAGCTGGGGCTTGTCTTAAAATATATGACCCTATGGTTCAAAAAAAAACTATACTGAATGACATCGAACGTATATGGAATATAGATAAAAGATTGAAAAGTAAAAGAATAAAAATTGTTGAAAAATTGAACGAAGTCAATAAGTGTGATGCATTTATTATTTTAACTGAATGGGAAGAATTCAAAAAAATAGACTGGGAAGAAATTGCAAAAGGGAAAAAGATTTTTGATGGTAGGAATATTTTAAATAAATCTAAAAACATTTATCAAATTGGAAAATAATGGGATGAATGTAAAAAACTTAAAAGAGAATTATAGATTATAACTTTAAATAATAAGAAATGAATATTAAAATTGGAAGAAACACTGTAGGTCATACTCAAAAAACCTACTTAATTGGTGAGATTGGAATTAATCATAACGGTTCGATTAATATAGCAAAGGATTTGATTATTAATGCTAAAAAAGCAGGATTTAATGCAGTTAAATTTCAAAAAAGAACGCCAGAAATTTGTGTGCCAGAAAATCAAAAAAATAAGATTAGATCTACCCCCTGGGGAGAAATAACTTACCTAGATTATAAAAAAAAGATTGAATTTGGAAAAGAAGAATATGAAATTATTGATAAGCTTTGCAAGGAAATTAAAATTGATTGGTTTGCTTCAGCATGGGATGTTGAGTCGGTAGATTTTATTCATGAATTTGACCCTATTTGCTATAAAATTGCGTCTGCAAACCTTACAGATAAAAAACTGCTTGAAAAAATAAAAGAAAAAAATAAACCAATTATTTTATCAACTGGAATGTCTACTATTAATGAAATTGAAGAAGCTGTAAATTTATTAAAAAACACAGATCTTCTTATAGCTCACTCCACAAGCGCATATCCTTGCCCATATGATGAATTAAATTTAAATATGATAAAAACCCTGAGAAAAAAATATCCAACTATTCCTATTGGTTATTCAGGACATGAAAATGGAATTAGTTCGACTGTTTGTGCAGTTGCAATGGGAGCATGTCATATAGAGCGACACATTACTCTTAATAGAACTTTATGGGGGACAGACCATTCTGCCTCTCTTGAAATGAGAGGGATGGAGATTCTATGCCGAGATATTAGAAATTTAGAATTAGCGATTGGTGATGGAATTAAGAAAGTTTATGATAGCGAAAGACCTATTATTGAAAAATTAAGAACATTTTCTTGAAAGAATTATTTATAATAACCTCTATAGATCATAATATTAAGAATTCAACATTTATAATATATAACTATTAATGGCTAATAAATCAATTAAGTCAATTTTTTTATTTTTATCAATCATTTCTGCAAATGAGAAAAGAAAATTAGCATTTTTAAGTGTATTTTTTTCGATTAGTAGTGCGGTAGAGATCATAGCTATTGTTTTAATAATTCCATTATTTTCGTCATTTACAGACACTTCTACCAACATTTTTCCTGCTTTAGAAATGTTTTTTGTAAAAGTTGATAATTTTTTTGGGATTGATGACATTATAATAACCAAAGTATTGGCTGTCTTTCTAGTCATTTTTACAAAAAATATATTCCAAATTTGGGTGCAATTACAGGTATCAAAGTTTGGGTACAAAATTGAAGATTCAATCACAAAAAGAGTTTTAAACTTTTCTTTTAATATGGTTCTATCTACTCAGAATGAACAAACTTCTTCAACCTTGATAAAAAACTGTACAAACGATTCACATAGACTAAATCTGTTTTTTGTAAACCCTTTGTTAGTGATCGTATCAGATATTATTCTTCTTAGTTCAATAGTTATTTTTTTATTGATATTTAATCCTTTAATTACATTTTTAGCTGGGTTAATTATTGGAATAATTGTTATCTCTTTTCATTTATTTGCAGGAAAATATATATATGTGTGGGGTGAAAATTTAACCGAGAAAGAGGGTGAAAAAATAGATATAATTCAACAAATATTTTACAATTTAACTCAAATCCAATTAGGTTCTAAGGTTAAATTTTTTATGAAAAAATTCAATGATATTAACAGTGTCTTTATTAAGAATTCATATTATCAGCATTCGCTTCAAAATATCACTAAAAATATATATGAAATAATCCTATTTCTTGGATTAATATTACTCTTAGTAATTCCAACTGATGGGTCTAAAATAATTTTGATAGGTACTTTTGCATTAGCTGTATATAAACTCCTACCATCGTTGAATAGAATAACGTCAAATTATCAGTCAATTCAATTTAGCATACCTTCTCTAGAGAAACTAAGTAGAGTAATTATGTTTGATGTAGAAAAAGATAAAATTGAAAAGATAGATTTTCAAAACTTAGAATTTAAGTTAGTTTCTTTTAAATATCAAAACCCCGAAACACAAGTAATTAATAAAATCAGTTTTAAAATTGAAAAAGGAGACTTTATTGGAATTACAGGTGAGAGTGGATCTGGGAAGAGTACATTATTAAGCTTAATTATGGGGCTAGACAAACCTTCTAGTGGAAAAATAGTAGTGAATAATAAACAAGATAGTCCAAAGAAAATCAAATATGGATATGTACCTCAAAAAATACATCTAATTAACGAATCCATTAAAAGAAACATAGCCTTTGGTGTTAAGGAAAGTGAAATTTCAATAGATAGATTAAATAGTGCTATTAGATTTTCAGAACTTGAAGACTTAATATCAAATCTAGAAGACGGTGTGGAAACTATCGTAGGAGATAGTGGCTCCAAATTATCAGGTGGTCAAGTTCAAAGAATTGGAATTGCCAGAGCTCTATATGATAATCCTGATATTTTAGTTTTTGATGAATCCACTAACTCTCTTGATAAAAAGACTGAAACTAAAATAATTAAAACAATTACAAATTTGAGTAATGAATTAACTATTATTTTTGTAACACATAACCATTTAAACCTTAAAGGGAGTAATAAAATTTTGGAAATTTAATTTTTTAACATGGAACTACCATACTTAAAACACAAATCATTTCAGCAAAAAAATAGATATTCTATTTTTTCTACATACAATTTTAATGAGATATATAACCAAATAGAAACCGATAAGTCTAATTGGGATTTTATAGAAATGCAAAAAGAGATAATTACAGCTTTAGAAAGTATTTTCAGTGATTTGTTAAATCAAGCATCTAATTCAAGGGAATCATTGTTTTTAGAGGAATTACTCTTTTTTTCAAAAAAAATTCTTGTAAATGATTTGGTTTTTTTTGAATCAAAAAAAAATAAAGTGAAATCAATTAGAAGTAAAGAGTTAGATGAACTAGAATCCAAAGGACATATAAATATTGAATTAGATAGTAGAGTTGTAGATAAAATTTTAAATTTAGTTTCATCAGATATTGATCATTTTAGAAAAAATGTAAAACTTGGAAAAACTAAAAGATCTGATTTACAAATTAATTCTGGATATAAGATTTTTAAGATATGTAAACTCCTTAACAGTTCTTTAAAAAAAAGTTTAGCCTTAGACGCCTTGAGCTCATACATGAATAATAAGTATGAAGTTTCAGGGTGCTCTATTGAATTAAGTCATCAAGATGCAACATGGTGGAAAAGCGAATATTATGAGGACAAACCTAAAACTTCTTATTTTCATTTTGATGAAAGCTTAAATAATCCAAAGGCAATAGTATATTTATCTGATGTAGATTCAAAAAAAGGATGTTTAAGTGTTTGTGAAAATATTGAAAATTTTATTGATGTTTCTCCTCTTCAAAAAATAATAGGGAGAGCAATACCGTATATAGGTAAATCTAAAAGCTCCAAACTATTAAATGAATATGACCATATTTATCATCAAACTTTTGGAAGTAAGGCGTTTAGAGCAGATTTTTCTAAACTTCCTGTTGAATTGATGTTTAATTCTCATTTTGGCTGGGACATAATAAAGGGAAGTTCATTAGAAAAAAAAATTCTTGAAAACGAAAAATTATTTTTAGGAAAAAAAGGGGCAACTAAAATTTTTGATGGAGGAAGACTGCTTCATAGAGGTGGCTTAGTTGAAGAGGGTGAGAGAATTGCAATTCAGGTTGTCTTTTCTAAAAAACAATCATTTAAATTAATACGAAAAATAATTAGAAAAATAATTAGAAAATGATACTAAAAATACTCTCAAAATTCCCCTTTATTTTTAATGTTTTAAAGAAGGTTAAACACTTGTTTCTTTCCTTAGTCAGCTCCAAATATCGAAACAAATTATATTTAATTACACAAATCTCAAAATATTTACCTGAAGTGAATGTTATAGATGTTGGCGCATCTTATTTTCCACATGCTAAATTTCAAATTTTTCTAAACTCAATTAAAACTAATTGGTAT
>JBELHE010000047.1:0-5977 GCA_042091575.1 Cryomorphaceae bacterium | reverse complement strand
CTATAGATCCTAACGTTGAGAACTTAAGTTATATTAATAACTGGAAGCATAATGCTAAAGTTTATAAAATCCCAAATGCATTAAGTTCAGAGGGCGGAAATCAAGTTTTATATAAAACAAAAATTGATTCAGGGTCATCAACATTAAAATTCAATCTAAGTGATAATTTAAACCACAGGATAGTAAAATCAAATTTATTTCCAATTACAGAATTACAAATAAATACAATTTCATTCCAACAGTTTATAAATGATAATTGTAATAAAGAACTAAATTTTATAATGAAACTTGATACACAAGGAACAGAATTTGACATTGTTAGTTCTGTTGAAAAACAAATTTTTCAAAATTTAATTTGTGTAGAAATTGAAAACACTATTTCTATTGAACCCATTAATATAAATAGTTCAAGTTGACGTTGTTGACTATTTATATCCTAAAACTTCTAATAAACTATTAAATAGAAATGTTCCAAAAGAATGCGATTGGATATTTATGAAAAAATCCTCAAGTATTCTAAAATCTGATTTAAATTTCAAGTTACTTAGCTTAGGGTGCTATATTTCGTATAATTTAATGGGAGAAGCTCTTCATCTTATTCAAAATATTCTTGAAGAAAACACATTAGAAATAACAATTAATTTAAAAAGAACTTTATTAAAAATCAAAGGGTTAATTAGCTAAAAATGAAAGAGATTTTATCTGTTATACCAGCTCGAGCTCATTCCAAAGGCATAATCAATAAAAATATATATAAAATTAGAGGGAAGCCTTTGATGGCATATTCAATTGAGTGCTCTCTTAATTCAAAATTTATAAGTAGGACTATAGTTACAACTGATTCATTAAACTATAAAAAAATAGCAGAAAGTTATGGTGCAGAGGTTCCTTTTATAAGAGAGGAAAAGTTTTCTACAGCAGATGTACATGCAGTTGTACCTGTTATTGACACATTAATTAAATTGAAAGAAAAGGAATCCTATAATCCAGATTTAGTAATAATGTTATTGCCTACTTCACCATTGCGAAAAAGTATTACTTTAGACCGTGCTATTGAAAAATTTAAAAAATCAAAAAGTGAATTCAAAAGCTTAGTTTCTGTTAAGCCATTACATAAATCCAAACATCATTTGAGAAAAATCAAAGGAGATTTCCTTTTACCTTTTGAAGAAGAAAAAAATTATAATATACAAAGACAAGGTCTGGAGAATTTATTTGTATTAAACGGATCTATTTATATAGCCTCTCCAAATGATTTAATGAAATATAAATCATTTCATATTGATAATCAAACCACTTTTTTTGAAATGGATGAATTTGAATCAATAGATATTGACAATATGGAAGATATTACAAATTTTGAAAAATTAATTTAGATGATATGAAAATCATTCATTTTGGCATTCATGATAAAGAAAATGAAAACTCTGGTGATACAGTATTATTTAAAGTCACACAGAAGGTTTTTGAATTAAAATTCCCAAAAGTTGAATGGATAAATAGGACACTCTGGGATAGGTTAACAATAGATGATATTGATATGATAAATAATTCATGTGACTTTGTTTTAATTGGAGGTGGTGGCTTATTATTAAGAGACCAAAAAGGCGCAGAAAAGTCAATTTCTGGATGGCAATTTAATTGTCCAACTGATCTAATAGAAAGGATAAATAGACCTATTGTTGTTTTTGGAATTGGCTACAATAGATTTAGAGATCAAGAGGATTTTGACCATGTATTTGTTGAAAATATTAATGCATTAGTAAAGAAAGCAGTTTTTTTTGGATTAAGGAATAATGGAAGTATTGATAAGCTCAGACCATATTTAAAAGGTCGATCTAAAAATAAATTAACCTTGCAATGTTGCCCTACAGTAATCTACAGGGAAGTAATTAAACAAAAAAATAAGCGTAAGAATAATCAAAAAATTGTTTCTTTTAATCTTGCTTATGACAGACCAGAAAAAAGATTTAAAAATGAAAAAAATCAGTTCACTCAAATAAAAGAATTTATTACTATGATTATTAAGAAAGAATATATATTACATATATGTCTTCATAAGTCAATAGATAAAGAAATCATGAAATATTTTACTCAAAATGAATTAAAAGAAATTAAATTGATTGACCTAAGTAAGTCTTCTTATGAAGAGATTGTTTCTTATTATTCTAAAATTGATTTGGCAATTGGGATGAGAGGTCATTCACAAATGATCCCATTTGGTCTTGGAAAAAATATAATTTCAATAATTTCTCATGAAAAAATTAAATATTTTTTAGAAGATAATGATTTAACGGATTATGGTGTTGAAATAAATAATTTAAATTTATTTGATGAGTTGATTAGGGTTTTTGATTTTTATGAAAAAAATCATAAGAATCAATTAAGAATTATTAGTGAAAATATTAATAGAAACAACATACAAACACAGGAAAATTTAAAGATAATAAGTGATTTAGTAGGGTATGAAAAATAAAATTCAATTATTGGTTTACGATTTTGATGGAGTTTTTACAAACAATAAAGTATTTGTAGATGAAAATGGTAAAGAATCTGTAATATGTAATAAATCAGATGGATTAGCTGTTGGCTTGATAAGAAAACTGGGATATAAACAAATTATTTTATCATCAGAGAAAAATAATGTAGTCTTAAGAAGAGCAGAAAAATTAAATTTAGAAGTATATAATGGAGTTAGTAATAAGTTGAAGTTTTTAAAAAAATATTTAGCAGAACAAAATCTTAAATTTGAAAATGTTGCATATGTTGGTAATGATATTAACGATGAAGAAGCAATGAAGGAATGTGCCCATGTATTTTGCCCAATAGATAGTTATAAAAGCATTTTAAAAATAGCAGATGAAATCATTCCGGTAAAGGGTGGTGATGGTGTTATTAGGTATATTGCCGAAAAATTAACTAACACATAAGAAAATGTCAATAATTATTAGTCTATTAGAAGAAATTGGATTTACTAATACAGATAATTTAGATTTATTTTTGAAAGGCACAAGAGATAATCCCAAGGTAAATGTTTTAAAGTGTAAGGAAACTGGAATTTACATATTAGATAAAATTTTTACTAATGAAAAGTATTATATTAATAATAAAATTTATTCTAAAAGAGACAAAGTATTATTAAAAGATAATAAAGAAATCTCAACAAAATTATTGTCTGATAATGAGAGAAGGTCTAAACAGCATAAGCAATTTTATGAGGGGAGAATTGTGTGTGATTTTGGTTGTGGAAAAGGAGATTTCATAAGAGCAATTAAAAATAAATCAAAAAAAGTTATAGGAATAGAGTTAAATTCTATTAATAAAAAAAAATTAGAAAACGAGGGATTTGAGATTTTTAATAATATTGATGAAACTCAAGACCAGTTTGACACTATTTTCTTGAATCATGTTCTTGAGCACCTGACCGATCCAGTGGGAATTTTAGAGAAAATAAAAATGAAACTTAAGCCAGGCGGAGACTTAATAGTTGAAGTTCCTCATGCAGATGATTTTTTAATCAAAACATTGGATCTCGAAGCTTTTAAAAAATTTACTTTTTGGAGTGAGCATTTAATACTTCATAACAAAAATAGTTTAAAAACTTTTCTCGAGTATGCTGGTTTTAAAACATATAATATTGAGTATTTTCAAAGATACCCCATTTCAAATCATTTTTATTGGATTAAAAAAGGTCTGCCAGGCGGTCATGAAAAATTTGATGGCATAATTGACAAAGAATTAGAAAAATCTTACAATAATTATTTAATTAATATTAAACAAACAGATACTTTGATAGGATATTTTAAAAAGATTTAGAAAAATAAAATATCTAAGAATTTTTAATATGATTTTATTACAAAAAGTTTTATAACTGTTTATTTACAAAGCTATCAAGGCGTATTATAAACCTCTATAATGATTAACATGAAAATTTTATTTTTTTCTCCGCTATCTTTTATTAGACATCATTCTTTTCCAGAAACATCTCTAATTAAATCTTTCTTAAAAAATAATTATAAAGTAGATCGCATTACTTGTGATGGATATTTTTCTTCCCACTGTCATTCCATGGAAAATGCCGGGCTATCTATTTCGTCCTCTCAAAATTCTAAAAATAAAGTCTGTCAGCATTGTATTTTATATAGTGATGTTATTGGAAAATTGCCAGGCTTAAAAACATTAAATGGTTCAGACTTTATTGATAAAAATTTAATAAATAGAATTTCTAAATTTATTACTAAAATAAATCTCGATAATTATAATATTAAATTAGAGTTTGAAGGAATAAATTTATGTAAAGAGTCCCTGTATGAGACCATCCTTAAGTTCAAATTAAATTCTACTTCACTCTCAACCAATTCTGAATTACAATATTTTAAAAATCAATTAAGAAATAGTTTAATATCCTTCTTTATAGCAAAGAAGTTGTCAAGTTTATATGAGTATGACCTTCTAATTATGTTTAATGTTCAATATGCTATTATGAATTCTTTTCATCTTGGTTTTAAAAATAATTCATCAACTAGGGTTTTTACACTTAATGGTTCAGATAATAATTTTTATAAAACTCGACTAATGAGGTTTTGGGATTGGAATGCCCATAAGCTTCTTCACCCTGCAAAATTTTATTGGAATAATTTTGATATGTCTAAACTTCCTAAAGAATCTTATAAAGTAGTTAAATCACATGTCAAAGTTTTGGAGAGTGCAGCAGCTCCAAATGTATATTCCGAAAAAAAATCTTTTTTTAAATTCAATAAAATTATTGATAATAGCAAATATGAAAAAACAGCTCTTTTTGCTATGAGTAGTTTTGATGAAGCTTTTGCAGCTTATGCAATAGGAGCTTATCCAGATTGGAAAGTAAACAGTAAAATTTTTCCATCTCAATTAGAATGGCTAGAATATACAATAGATATATTTAGGTCGTATCCAAATCATTGTTTAATTGTTAGGATTCACCCAAGGGAGATGATGAATAGAAGGGTGTCCAATTTATCAAAAATATCACAGTTAGAAACCGGTGAAAAGCCAATTAAATCTAAGCACAACAGCGAAATATTGAATTATATTAACAACACAGAGTTGCCGGACAATGTTATCATTAATTATCCTGATCAAAAAATTTCAATCTATGACTTATTTGATGAAATAGATTTTTTTATTTCAAATACATCTACGACAGTAGTTGAAGCTTTATACAATAATAAAAAAGTTATAGTTTATGATAATGAATTAACTAATTATCCTGACGAGTTAGTTATACTTGGAAAGAACAAAGAGGATTATAGACACAACATATTAGCTGCTCTTAAAGATTCTAGTAAAAACGATTTAAAATCAAAAGCAAGGAATTGGTGGGCATATAAACATTATGTTGGTAACTTAATGATAAAGCAATCATTTGTTTTTTCAAAATTATTTAGAGCTTTAGTGAAAATCTGTATTAAATTTAATTTAATTATGCTATTGAACATTTTAAGTAAATTTGAATTGTCAAAATTTCAATTGACAACTAAATCAGAAATGAAATTAATTGAGCTTATTAAATCTAAGTATACAACTTTTTATGACAGTCGTTTAATCTCAAATAAAAATATTCTAAAATAATTGGTTTTTATAATTCTATTTTAAGTTGAATATAACCAAACTGTTATCTATAAAATTTTAAAAGCTGGAGTTTATTAAATAACCTACATCTTGAACTGAATTAATTTGTTTTAAACTGTTTTTTGAGTAGTTTTTAAAAGCTCCAATAGTCATCGCAGGGTCTACCTTGCTATTATATCTAAAACCATGATCTCCAACTATTATTATTCTTGTATTTTCATCAAGCTTCTTATCTAATATAGAGATTAATTTTTCTTGAAACCATCTTTTATATATAATGTGTTCATCAAGATATTGGTCCTCTGATAATAGTAAATAATTTAAGTCTTTTGAAGGGTATTCATCATAATATGTAAAAGGATCATGT
>JBELHE010000046.1:0-12569 GCA_042091575.1 Cryomorphaceae bacterium | reverse complement strand
TGTGAAACTGTTTGTCCAGTTGCTGCCTCATCTCACGGTAGACAGGGTCAAAATCATATGGCATATAACAGATGTGTTGGAACTAGGTATTGTGCAAACAACTGTCCTTATAAAGTAAGAAGATTTAATTGGTTCTTGTATAATAATAATGATGAATTTGATTTCCATATGAACGATGATTTAGGAAAAATGGTCCTCAACCCAGATGTAGTTGTAAGGTCAAGAGGAGTTATGGAAAAATGTTCTTTCTGTATACAAGGGACTCAGTCTGTTATATTGAAAGCTAAAAATGAAGGAAGAGAAGTTGAAAAAAATGAGATTAATGATGCTGTTGCATGTTCTTCAGCATGTTCAACTGGCGCTCTTCAATTTGGAGATATAAATAATAAAGAAAGTGAAGTATATAAAAGAAAGCAAGATGATAGAGTATACCACCTTCTTGAATATGTAGGAACAAAACCTAATGTGTTTTATCATACAAAGGTTAGAAATATTGATAAAAATAAAAGTATATAAATGGCATCTCACTACGAAGCTCCAATTAGAAAGCCCTTAATTACTGGTAATAAAACTTATCATCAGATATCTGTTGATGTTGCAAGACCAATCGAAGGAAAGGCTAATAGACAATGGTGGATTGTTTTTTCAATAGCTCTTATATTATTTATGTGGGGAATTGGATGTATTATTTATACAATAACTACAGGAATTGGTGTTTGGGGGTTGAACAAAACTGTAGGTTGGGCGTGGGATATTACAAACTTTGTTTGGTGGGTAGGTATAGGACATGCTGGAACTTTAATTTCTGCAGTATTATTACTATTTAGACAAAAATGGAGAATGGGTATTAATAGATCTGCTGAAGCTATGACTATATTCTCCGTTATTCAAGCTGGATTATTTCCTCTTATCCATATGGGTAGGCCATGGCTTGCATATTGGATTGTACCTATCCCAAATACATTTGGATCATTGTGGGTGAATTTTAATTCACCTCTGCTATGGGATGTATTTGCAATATCTACATATTTGACTGTTTCATTGGTATTTTGGTGGACCGGTCTTCTTCCAGATTTTGCTATGATTAGAGACAGAGCTGTTAAGCCTTTTCAAAAGAAAATTTATAGCCTTGTTAGTTTTGGGTGGAGTGGAAGAGCTAAAGACTGGCAAAGATTCGAAGAAGTTTCGTTAGTCCTTGCTGGCCTAGCTACACCATTAGTGCTTTCTGTTCATACTATTGTTTCTTTTGATTTTGCAACCTCTGTGATACCTGGCTGGCATACTACCATTTTTCCACCATATTTTGTTGCTGGTGCAATTTTTTCTGGTTTTGCAATGGTTAATACATTGCTAATTGTAATGAGAAAAGTTTGTCATCTTGAAGATTATATTACTTTACAACATATTGAATTAATGAATATTGTAATCATGATTACTGGTTCAATTGTTGGTTGTGCTTACATAACAGAATTGTTTATTGCTTGGTATTCAGGTGTTGAGTACGAACAATATGCATTTTTAAATAGAGCTACTGGTCCTTATTGGTGGGCATATTGGGCTATGATGACTTGCAATGTTTTTTCTCCACAACTTATGTGGTTTAAAAAACTTAGAACAAGTATTGTTTTTTCTTTTGTAATTTCAATTGTAGTAAATATTGGAATGTGGTTTGAAAGGTTTGTGATTATAGTAACTTCATTGCACAGAGATTACTTGCCATCTTCATGGACAATGTTCTCTCCAACATTTATTGATATTGGAATTTTTCTAGGAACTATAGGCTTTTTCTTTGTATTATTTTTATTGTACGCCAGAACATTTCCAGTTATTGCTCAAGCTGAAGTTAAAACTATACTAAAATCATCCGGAGATAATTATAAAAAAATTAGAGATAATGGCAAATAAATTTTTACATGCTATATATGACGATGATGATAAGCTCTTAGATGCAGTAAAGTATCTTAAGAAAGAAGGTGTTTATATCGAAGATGTTTTTACACCATTTCCTGTCCATGGCTTAGATCATGTTTTAAATTTACAGCCAACAAGATTAGCAATTACTGCTTTTCTTTATGGGTGTGTTGGTCTTTCTTTTGGTATTCTAATGATCAATTATATTATGATCGAGGATTGGCCTCAAAATATTGGAGGAAAACCAAGCTTTAGTTTAATTGAAAATATACCGGCTTTTGTGCCAGTAATTTTTGAATTAACTGTCTTTTTTACTGCACACTTAATGGTTATTACTTTTTATTTAAGAAGTAGACTGTGGCCTTTTAAAGAAGCTGAAAATCCCATCCCAGAAACAACTGATGATAAGTTTTTGATTCAAATTCCAGTTAACGACAATGAGAGTGATTTAAAAGAAAAAGTTAATAAAACTGATATTTTTAAAATTTCTATTGTTCAAAACGGATCAAAAAAAGAAAATCTAAAAATAAAAACTAGTTCACCAAATAATGTACCTATAGTTTTTAGTGTAGGGTTTGTTTTTCAATCTAGAAAATATTCAGATGGTTCTTCCAATTTAAGAATTCAATTTACGTATGGAAGAGGTCGACAATATGCAAAAAATACAGGGTTAAGAATTTTCAGAAAGCATTGGATATCTAGTAAAGGCGAGGTTAGTATTAAACATCCCGAACACGTTAAAATCAACACTATTCTCCAACAATTAAAACAAAGAATTGATAATGCAAAAAAATCATTTGATAATGAGGACTCTAATTTCGAAGATATTTATAAACTTATTTTAAATAATTCATGAAACGAACTTTTACATATTTCTTTATTATTTTGATTGGTGCTAGTACTGTTTCTTGTTTTGACTCATCTAAACCTAATTATCAATATTTTCCTAATATGTATGAGTCTGTTGGCTATGGTACTTATGATGAATCTGATGCATTTTCTAATGGTATTGAAGCTCAAAAACCAGTTGCAGGCACGATATCAAGAGGATGGGAACCGTATGAATATGACAATTCAAATGAGGGTTATGCTCTTGCAAAAACCAATTTAAAATCGTCAGTTCCTAAAACCGAAAATAACCTTAAAAAAGGGAAAGAATTATACGAAATTTACTGTTCTGTTTGTCATGGATCAAAGGGTGATGGTCAAGGTATTTTAATGAAAAGAGAAAAGTTTTTAGGTATACCTAGTTATGCCGATAGAGACATTACTGAGGGAAGTATATACCATGTGTTGATGCATGGTATAAATTTGATGGGTTCTCACGCATCCCAAGTTAATCAAGAAGAGAGATGGAAAATATCTCAATATGTTTTAGAATTAAGAAATGAATTAATAAAATAATTTAATGTTTACTTTAACAAAAAAAATTAAAATCTTTTCATTTACTCTTATAGTTTTAGGACTGCTTGGAATAGCTTTTGGTTTTTATTCTGCGCCAACCACTATTGAGGAATCTAAAGAAATGGTGTCTCATCATCATCATGAAGATGATCATTCCTCATCCGAAGATAATTCAACTGAATATTATAATAAATATGAATCTCATGAAGATGGAGGTCATATGTCACATGATGAGCATGTCTTTCATCAGTTGGCCAACAGACCGTGGGCTGCACTTTATGTGGCTGCATTTTTCTTTTTTATGATTTCATTGGGAACTCTTGCATTTTATGCAATTCAAAGAGCATCACAATCAGGTTGGTCTCCGGTATTATTTAGAGTTATGGAGGGAATAACCGCCTATTTATTACCTGGTGGATTAATACTCCTACTAATATTACTATTATCTGTCATGCATCTCAATCATTTATTTATTTGGATGGATCCAGAAGTAGTTGAACATGATAAAATTATCAAAGCTAAAAGTGGTTACTTAGATCCATATTTTTTCCTAATACGAGGTGTTATTTATCTATCTGGATGGTATTTCTACAGATATTTGTCTAGAAAATTTTCACTTTTACAAGATAGCTCTAATGACAATATTTATCACATAAAAAACTTTAAACTATCAGCTGGATTTTTAGTTTTTTTCTTGGTTACTGAGTCAATGATGTCATGGGATTGGATAATGTCAATCGATCCTCATTGGTTTAGCACGTTATTTGGTTGGTATGTTTTTGCAAGTATGGCAGTTTCAGGAATTACAACTATTGCTTTAATTTCAATTTATTTGAAATCAAATGGTTATTTACCTAACGTAAATGATAATCATCTTCATGATTTAGCCAAATTTATGTTTGGGTTTAGTGTATTTTGGACTTACTTGTGGTTTTCACAGTTTATGCTAATATGGTATTCTAATATTCCAGAAGAGGTTGTTTATTTTATTTCAAGAATTGAAGATTATACCATTCCTTTTTGGGGAATGGTCGTAATTAATTTTATTCTACCATTCTTATTATTAGTTAGTAGTAGCTTAAAGCGTATTAACTGGATAATAGTTATGGCAGGTGTTGTTATTTTGATTGGTCACTACATAGATGTTTTTAATATGATTATGCCCTCTGCTGTTGGTGATCAATGGTTCATTGGTATTCCTGAAATTAGCTCAGTAATGTTTTTTACAGGATTATTTATATATATTGTTTTCTCAGCATTAACCAAATCTCCTCTTGAAGCAAAGGGAGACCCTTTTAATGAGGAAAGTAAAAAATTTATTTATCCATTTTAATGTTTAAAGAATGATGACAATAATTTTTTCATTGGTAACTGTAATTTTGATTTCCATATCTGTATGGCAAATCGTAAAAATTTTTGAAATCTCAAATCTCGGTCAAAAGAAAGATAATTCTCAAGTTGCTAATTACAAGGATAACGATTTACATGGAAAGCTAATGTTTGCTTTCCTAGCTTTTATATATCTTGTTACAATCTATTCTTTTGTTTCGTACACTAAGGTTCTTCTTCCAGAATCAGCATCAGAGCACGGATATACTTATGACAATCTTTTACTAATTTCATTTATTACAATTTTTATTGTTCAAACTATTACTCAAGCATTATTACACTATTTTACTTATAAATACAGAGGAACTAAAGGTAGAAAAGCATCATTTATCACACACAATAATAAATTAGAATTAGTTTGGACTGTAATACCTGCAATTGTTCTTTTTGTTTTGATTTTATATGGGATGAGTACTTGGTCTGATATCATGAATTTTGATGAAGATGAAGATGCTTTAGTCGTGGAACTATATGCAGCTCAATGGAACTGGAAAGCTAGATATGCAGGTGATGATAATGTTTTAGGGGACGCTAATGTGAGATTTTTAAATGATTTCGACGGAAGAAATATTGTAGGTATAGATTCTTCAGATCCAAATGGGCTAGATGATGTTGTTGTAACCCAAGAGTTTCATTTACCAGTTGATAGAAAAGTTATTTTTAAATTCAGATCACAGGATGTATTACACTCAGCTTATATGCCACACTTTAGAGCTCAAATGAATTGTGTTCCTGGTATGATAACTGAATTTTCTTTTACGCCAACAACTACTACTGCTGATATGAGAATGAATGCTGACGTAGTAGAAAAAGTAAATAGAATTAATAAAATTAGATACGATAATAGTCAAGAACTGATTGCTAAAGGCGAAGAGCCATTAGATCCATACCAATTTGACTATTTACTTCTTTGTGCTAAAATATGTGGATCATCACATTACAATATGCAAATGAAGATTGTTGTAGAATCTGAAAAAGATTTTAATAAATGGTTAAATAAACAGAATAAATTTTCTGAAATTGTTCAATAATTAATAATATGTCATTAGCGGTAAATAATAATGTAGAAAATCACGATGATCATCATCATCACAAAGAAACTTTTATAACAAAATGGATCTTCAGCATAGATCACAAAATGATTGCAAAGCAATACTTTGTTACTGGAGTAATATTCATGGGTATTGTCGGTGTACTTATGTCCTTATTATTTAGAATTCAGTTAGCATGGCCTGAAGAATCATTTTCAGTATTTCAAATATTTTTAGGTGACAGATGGGCTCCTGATGGTGTCATGGATCCTAATATTTATCTAGCATTAGTGACTATTCATGGTACAATCATGGTGTTTTTTGTCCTAACTGCTGGATTAAGTGGAACATTTAGTAATCTATTAATTCCTTTACAAATTGGGGCTAGAGATATGGCTTCTGGTTTTTTAAATATGGTAGCTTACTGGTTGTTTTTTATTTCAAGTGTTATAATGATTGCCTCACTTTTTGTTGAAGCTGGTCCTGCAGCAGCTGGTTGGACTATATATCCTCCTTTAAGTGCTCTTCCTCAAGCTCAGCCCGGGTCTGGTACTGGAATGACACTATGGCTAGTTTCTATGGCGTTCTTTATTGCTTCCTCTTTGATAGGTTCATTAAATTATATTGTTACTGTCTTAAACTTAAGAACAAAAGGTATGAGTATGTTTAGATTACCTTTGACTATTTGGGCATTTTTTGTTACTGCAATAATTGGAGTCATCTCTTTTCCAGTTTTATTATCAGCTGCATTGCTTTTAATCATGGATAGAAGTTTTGGTACATCTTTCTTTTTATCGGATATTTTTATTCAAGGCGAAGTTTTACATTATCAGGGAGGTTCACCTGTACTTTTTGAACATTTATTTTGGTTTTTAGGACACCCAGAAGTATATATTGTTTTACTCCCTGCATTGGGAATAACATCTGAAATTATTGCTACAAATTCAAGGAAACCAATATTTGGTTATCGAGCAATGGTTGCCTCAATTTTAGCAATTGCGTTTTTATCTACTATAGTATGGGGTCACCATATGTTTGTGACAGGTATGAATCCATTTTTAGGATCTGTATTTACATTTACCACACTTCTAATTGCTATTCCGTCTGCTGTAAAAGCATTTAATTATATAGCTACACTTTGGAAAGGTAATTTACAACTAAATCCAGCTATGCTTTTTTCAATCGGTTTGGTTTCTACTTTTATTACCGGTGGCTTAACTGGAATCATATTAGGTGATAGTGCTCTAGACATTAATGTTCACGATACATATTTTGTTGTTGCTCACTTTCACCTTGTAATGGGTATATCTGCACTTTATGGTTTATTTGCTGGTGTTTATCATTGGTATCCTAGGATGTATGGAAGAATGATGAATAAAACATTAGGTTATGTACATTTTTGGATAACTGCTATTGGTGCCTATGGAATATTTTTCCCAATGCACTTTATTGGAATGGCAGGACTTCCTCGAAGATATTATACTAATACTGCATTTCCATAT
This sequence comes from Cryomorphaceae bacterium, assembly GCA_042091575.1. GTDB lineage: Bacteria > Bacteroidota > Bacteroidia > Flavobacteriales > Flavobacteriaceae > Eutrophosalina. The sequence goes on along the minus strand of JBELHE010000046.1, from coordinate 5,332 downwards.
TTTGATGATCTCGCTGATATCAATGTATTAATAACTGTTTTCGCATTAATAACAGGCTTAGCTCAACTTATTTTCTTGTACAACTTTATTCACAGTATGTATTTTGGAAAAAAAGCTGAAAAAAATCCTTGGAAATCAAATACTTTAGAATGGACAGCACCTGTTGAGCATATTCATGGAAATTGGCCTGGAAAAATCCCAGAAGTTTACAGATGGGCTTATGATTACAGTAAACCTGGTAAAAATGAAGATTTTGTTCCTCAGTCAACTCCAATTGCAAAAGAGGAAAAAATCACGGAACATTAGGTCAGTTTTTTTACTATTATTCTTAAGTCAACTTTTGACTATATTTGATTATGAACGATAATCTTGATCCTACTAATGATAATTTTTCTAATGAGGATTTAGAATTCGATAAAGCTTTAAGGCCACTTAATTTTAATGACTTTAATGGTCAAAATCAAGTATTAGATAATTTAAAAATATTTGTTCAGGCTGCTAATCAAAGAGAAGAGGCCTTAGATCATACGCTACTTCATGGTCCACCTGGTTTAGGAAAAACAACTTTAGCACATATCTTAGCCAATGAGTTGGGTGTTTCGTTAAAAGTTTCATCTGGACCAGTAATTGATAAACCTGGTGATTTAGCTGGTCTTTTGACAAGTTTACAAAGTAGAGATGTTTTGTTTATTGATGAGATTCATAGATTATCCCCTGTGGTTGAGGAATATTTATATTCAGCGATGGAAGATTATAAAATTGATATAATGATTGAATCAGGTCCTAATGCAAGATCCGTTCAAATAAATTTAAATCAATTTACTTTAATTGGTGCTACAACCAGATCAGGTCTTTTAACAGCACCGATGAGAGCAAGATTTGGAATTAATAATAGGTTACAATATTATGATAATAATACATTATCTGAAATAATTAGAAGAAGTGCTAAGATTTTAAATATTAAAATTCATAACTCAGCTTCTGATGAAATTGCTAGCAGAAGTAGAGGAACACCTCGAATAAGTAATTCACTTTTAAGAAGAGTAAGAGACTTTGCTCAAATTAAGGGAGATGGAGACATAAACTTAGATATTACAAAATATTCATTAGAGGCTCTTAATGTTGATAAGTATGGTTTAGATGAAATGGATAATAAATTGCTTACAACTTTAATAAAGAAGTTTAAAGGTGGCCCAGTTGGTATAACAACATTAGCAACTGCAGTTTCTGAAACATCTGAAACACTGGAGGAAGTATATGAACCATTTCTTATTCAACAAGGTTTCCTTATTAGAACACCAAGAGGAAGGCAAGTGACAGAAAAAGCTTATAAACACTTAAAGATATCTCTTCCATCAGATCAGAACAATCTTTTCTCATAGTGATCTACCAAAAAATAAATATCGATATTATATGAATTTTAGAGATCTACCAAAAATCGAACTCCATGTACACTTAGATTGCTGCTTAAGTTATGATGTCGTAAAAAAAATAGATCCAGAAATAGATTATTTAAATTTTAAAAAAAAATTTCAAGCAGGTTTTAGTTCAAACTCCTTATCAGACTATATTAAATGTGCAGATAATGCAATTAATTTAATGCAAAATAAGTTAAATATTGAACTTGTAATTGATGATTTTTTTGACCAATTAAAATATGATAATGTAATTTATTGTGAGATTAGATTTGCTCCATTACTTCACCTTGAAAATGGTTTAAAAGGCGAAGAGGTAGTTAGAATTGTATGTAATTCTGTTTCAAAAAATGTTAAAAGAACTGGAATTATTGCAGGAATTATTCTATGTACTCTTAGACATTATTCAAATCAAGAAAGTATGGAAACAGTAAAACTCGCAAAGATGTTTAATAATAATGGAGTTGTTGGTTTTGATTTAGCAGCTGATGAGGCTGGTTATTCTTTAAATAATCATGTAAGTGCTTTTAATTATGCAAAAGAAAATAACATTAATTGTACTACACATGCTGGAGAAGCTAAAGGTTCAGAAAGTATATGGGAATCAATTGAGAAGCTCAAAACCAAAAGAATAGGACATGGTGTAAGATGCCTTGAAGATAAAAAGCTAATTAGTTATTTAAAGGAAAAAGATTATCATTTAGAAATTTGTATTTCTAGCAATATAAAAACAAAGACATTTAACAAAATAGAAGATCACCCAATATCTGATATTTATAATTCTTCTATTTCTTTAAGTATAAATACTGACGGTAGAACTATTTCTGACACCAATCTAACAAAGGAATATGAAATCATTTCAAGTAAATTTAATTGGTCTACTAAAGATTTTAAACAGTGTAATTTAGAAGCTATTAAATATTCTTTTACATCTGATAAAGTAAAAAGTTATTTGATTGATGTCATTAATCATGAATATGTCTAGCCCCATAGTTTAATGGATAGAACAAAAGTTTCCTAAACTTTAGATCTAGGTTCGATTCCTAGTGGGGCTACTTTTTATTTATCAAAAGCTGTTCTATCTGAATTAGTATGTTTTTTTAGAATTCTAATTGATTCTGTCTTTACTTCATTATCATATTTAATGCTCCACAATTTTGAAGATGCATATTTATATGTTTTTCTTATATCTATAATTGGTTCAGGGTAATCAAAACCTATTTTACATTCAAACATTTCTTGATCTATTTCGTTTAACTTCCATGGTTCAAATATTAATGGAACTGGAATTTTCTTTAGATTAGGAATCCATTTTTTAATAAATATTCCATCTGGATCGTGTTCTTTGGCGTTTTTTGTAGGGTTATAAATTCGAATCATATTAATTCCTGTTACACCAGCCTGCATTTGAAATTGAGAATAATGAATACCAGGTTCAAAATCTAGAAAATTATTTGCAAGAAATACAACACCTTTTTGCCAGGGTTGCCATAAATGATGGGTAAAAAAAGAAACCAACATTGCTCTCATCCTAAAGTTTAAATAACCAGTATCAATTAAACATTTCATTGATGCATCAATTAAAGGATATCCAGTCTCACCTTTTTCCCAAGCTTTTATAAAAACGTTATTAATCTTTTTTTCCAACTTTTCATAACCTTTATTAACACTCCTAAACTGCATTTGACTTTCCATTTCAAATTTTTGAATAAAATGAGCTTGCCACCTTAATCTAGAGGTAAAACCATTAATTTGAAATTTTGATTTGCCATGACTTAATTTTTCTTTAGCTCTTTGCCAAATATATCTTGTTGATAAATTTCCCCAAGAAATATATGGGGATAGTCTTGAACAATTGATTCTTGATAGTTCTGGTTTACTGATATTATTTTGGTATTTATCTATTCTATTTTCAAGAAAACTTTCTAAGTATTTAAGACCATAGGTTGTGCCTCCACATTGAAATTTAGACTTTAAAGGTGTTATAATTTTTTTTTCAAATTTGAATTTTTTTTCCAATGTTATAAAGTCTTCGAACTTAGGATTAAAGACTTTAATTTCCTCTTTCATATAAATATTCCAATTAGAGATCCAGCCTTTTCTCGATTTTAAACTCCTAAAAACTCCATTATTTATATCTTCAGTCCAATCAATTTTATTTTTATCACAATATTTTTTTAAGGCTAAATCCCTGTCATAGGAACTCTTAAGTCCAGTCTCTATGTGTGAGAAAATTTTTTCAATATTGAATTTTATTTTTAATTCTTCTATTATTGATATTATATTTTTCTCAAATGAGTGGACTCTAGAACCAAAATCTTTAAAAAATATATTTAAGTCATTTAAGGATTCATAGATGAAGTCAAGATGCCTTAAAGTGTAGTGTTCATCATTCAATAATGCATCATCAAATGAATAAATTAGTAATAATTTATTTTTTTCATTTACTGCTTTCATTAATGCAGTATTATCCAAGGTTCTTAGATCTCTTTTAAACCAGTAGATATTTATCGAATCTTTCAACTAAATTTTATACTGTAACAGAAAGTGTTGAGCCGCTCAAAGAAACTGTGTAGCAATCTAGCTTTCCTCCATTTCCTGCTGTTTCACAATCTGATGCATAGGAATTACCATGTTGACTACAAGTGAATTTATTATTAGAGTAGGACCAACGGTTTCTAACACCTTGGTGTGGACACGCATTTGTGAAAGCTCTGTAATTACTAGAGCTAATTTTTAATAATAACATTTTCTGAGCTGAAAAATTCATCCAATTATTAGATTGAAGTGAGCTAAACATAGAATGATCTAAATCTATTGCAATTGTATTACCACTTACTGTATAACCTTGATCTGTACTTCCATTATTGTTTCCACCATTATTATTGTTGTTATTTGATCCATTACCAAAATCTGAATCATCATCACCAGATGAGCAAGAGTCTAATACAGTAACTCCAAGGAAAGCCATTGCTACTGTAGGACAGACATTCATTAAAAAATCTCTTCTTTTATTGTTTTTAGTATTTTCCATTTCTTATTTGTTTAAAAAAAAAAAACAAATCTTATGCCAAGTTTTTTTATAATTGAAATCAAAAAATATTTAAACTTTATAAATATCACAGTTAAAATAGTTTAATTTTATTTTATGTGTCAATTCAAAAATTTAGTTGTTTTATTTTTGATAATAGTATCTTGCTCAGAAAATAAGATCATAAGCTTAGAAAGCAGTAAATTTAAGGCTTCTAGTTTAAGTGAGTATTTAAATGATGAAACTTTAAATATTCAGTTGCTTGATTCCTCATCCATAGAATTATTTAATTCGTGGAATCAAATTATAATGATTACTTCAAAGTTTAACAGTTTTGATTTAGAAAAAATTGATCATAAATCTGCGATAAGTTCAATTAAACAAGATCTTGAAAAAATAACAACAAATAATATTCCTCCATTATTTAATAGACCTGAAATAATTGGAAGGTTAAGAGTTTTAAAAACTTTTGTTTATAAAATAGATTCTTATAATTTAAATTATGAAAATATTGAAATGTATAAATCAGATTTAAGATTTATGTTTTCCAGTTATGATGCTTTGGTTTCAAAAATGAATAGTATTGATTTTGATTAATTTTTCTTCAATTTTTTTAATTGTTTTTCTATTTCATCATCTTCTATCATCCTAAAAATTAGCTCTGGAGCGTTGATGATCTCTTTTGGATTAATTAGATACTTATTTTTCTCTATTTCATTCCATTTAATCTTTTTCAAATTCATTATACTATATATTTTTTCTGAAGATTTTGGAAGAAAGGGCTCGCTCAACACAGCTAACATAGCACATATTTGTAACGATATGAATATTATTTCGCTGACTCTTAGATCTTGATTTTGTTTTATTAATTTCCAAGGCTCTTTTT
>JBELHE010000045.1:0-12803 GCA_042091575.1 Cryomorphaceae bacterium | reverse complement strand
CAGTTGACATATTAAATAATTAGCATAGCATCTCCATAAGAATAGAATCTATATTTTTCTTTTATTGCTTCCTGGTAAGCATCCATCATAAAATCATGATCTGTAAAAGCAGAAACCATCATTAACAAAGTTGACTTTGGCATATGGAAGTTTGTAATTAATGAATTAGCTATGTTAAAATGGTAGGGTGGAAAAATGAACTTATGTGTCCAGCCTTCAAACGGATTTAGAGTCCCGCCAGTTGAAACCGAAGATTCCAAACCTCTCATAACTGTAGTACCAACAGCACAAACTTTTTTCTTATTCTGTTTAGCTAAATTTACAGTATCAACAACTGACTGATTAACAAATAGCTCTTCTGAATCCATTTTATGTTTAGAAAGATCTTCAACTTCAACAGGACTAAAACCGCCTAAACCAATATGTAATGTTAATTCAGCTAGATTGATACCCTTAATTTGTAACCTTTTTAAAAGGTGCTTTGAGAAATGCAATCCAGCAGTAGGAGCTGCTACAGCGCCTTCATTTGTTGCATAAATTGTTTGGTATCTTTCCTTATCAAAATCTTCCTCCTCTCTATCTATATATTTGGGAAGAGGTGTCTGACCTAACTCAAGTAATTTTGTTCTAAACTCATCATATGATCCGTCATATAAAAATCTTAAAGTTCTCCCTCTAGAAGTTGTATTATCAATGACTTCTGCAACTAAACTATCATCCTCACCAAAGTAAAGTTTATTACCTATTCTGATTTTTCTAGCAGGATCTACAAGAACATCCCATAACCTTTGATCTGTACTAAGTTCTCTTAGAAGAAATACTTCAATTCTTGCACCTGTCTTTTCTTTATTACCCATTAATCTAGCAGGAAAGACTTTTGTATTATTCAATATAAAAGCATCTCCATCATCAAAATAATCAATTACATCTTTAAATAATTTATGTTCAATTTTTTGTGTGTCACGATGTAAAATCATTAATCTTGACTCATCTCTTTGATCAGATGGATATTTAGCTAATAGATCTTTTGGTAAATCGTAGTTAAAATTAGATAGTTTCATATTATAAATTAATTAAACAAATATACGTTTTGAAAATAGGGGTTGTCAAGTAAAATTAGATTTAATTTAAAAAATTCAAATCGAAACCTAACTGAGTAAGATTGTTCCAATATGCTGGAAATGATTTTGTTACAACATTGGGGTCATTAATACTAATTGGAACAATTAATCCCATTGGAGCAAGAGATAGAGCCATCCTGTGATCATTGTACGTATCAATATTAATATTTATATTAAATTCAGTGGGTGGTGAAATTTCAATACTTGAATCATCAAATTTTATTTTTGCACCAAACTTAGACAACTCATTGTATAATGCTAAAATCCTATCAGTTTCTTTAATTTTTAAAGTTTGTAAACCAGTTATTTTTACATGGATTTTTAAGGCCATACATGTTACTGCGACTGTTTGAGCTAAATCTGGCGAATCTATTAAATTAAATGATAATTTATCTGGTCTCTTATAATTTTTAATTGGAGATATTAGTATTTCATTTTCATTTAAAAAATTTGTTTTAACTCCAAGATTAATAAAAATTTGCTTTAAAATACTATCACCTTGAAATGACTTTCTAAAAAAACTACCTAGTTTGATACTTGTTTTTTTATTAATTGCTACAATTGAGTAAAAATAAGATGATGAACTCCAGTCAGATTCTATTAGATAATCGGAGTACTTTATTCTATCTGTATTTTCAATTTCTATAATATTTTTTCTAAATGAATGTACTATTCCTAATTTTTTTAGAACATTTAAAGTCAAATTAATATAAGGTTTTGAAATAATTTTTCCTTCAAGTACGATTGCCAAACCATTTTTAAAAGTTGATCCTATAAGAATCAGAGCACTTATAAATTGGCTACTTACACTAGACTTAAGTTTTATAGTTGACTTGTTACTAACACCACCTTGAATTACAAGGGGCGGATATCCATTTTTTTGTAAATAATTAATACTAAAACCAAGTTTTCTTAAAGCCTCAACTAATACACCAATAGGTCTTTCCTTCATTCTTTTAGACCCAGTTAGTATAAATTTTTTGCCCTGTAAAGTGGAAAGATATGCAGTTAAAAACCTCATTGCAGTACCAGCATGATGAATATCAATATTATCATTGAGATTATCCAGAGCACTTTTAAGCACAGCTGTATCATCCGAATTAGAAAGATTACTAAGTTTAATATTTTTATAGATTGATTTTAAAATTAAAACTCTATTTGACTCACTTTTAGAACCAGAGATTTCAATACTAGATTCATCACATAAATCAGATGGTTTTATCTGAACTTTTTTCATTTTAGTTTTTCATTCGAAATATGTCTGTCTTTATCTCTTTTTGTCTTACTGTTTAATTTTTCTTCAAAAGCCTTCTCTAAATCAATACCTGTTTGATTTGCTAGACACAATAAAACAAATAAAACATCAGCTAATTCCTCTCCTAAATCATTAATTTTTTCATCTTTTTTTGGAGATTGCTCACCATATACTCTTGATATAATTCGGGCAACTTCACCGACTTCTTCAGTTAGTTGAGCCATATTGGTGAGTTCATTAAAGTATCTTACACCATACTTTTTAATCCAATCATCAACTTCTTTTTGTAGAGCATTTAATTTCATATTAGAGTTTATTCTTTGAATCTATAATTATTGTTACTGGTCCGTCATTTTCAAAATTGATCTGCATATCAGCTCCAAATTTACCAGTTTTTATTTTTTTATTAAATAATGTTCTAATTTCATCTATAAACATATTATAATTTTTTTCAGCAAATTCACCTTTTGCAGCTTGAGTATAAGAGGGTCTATTCCCTTTTTTTGTCTGCGCATGTAAAGTGAATTGACTTACAACTTGGATATCCCCTTCAATATCTTTCACAGAATTATTCATTATTCCATGAACATCATTAAATATCCTAAGGTTAATGATTTTATTTGATAACCATTTAATATCGTCAACAGTGTCATCGTGAGTAATACCAAGTAGAATCATTAAACCCTTTTCAATTTCACTGTAAATTTCACCATTAACTTTTAGTTTAGAATAATTAACTCTTTGAATTATTGCTTTCATTTACCTAAAATTATTTTCTATTTCTAAAAGCATTGAAATATAATTATCATATCTTGATTTTGAAATTTTTCCATTCTTTAAACGTTTCTTAATTTCACAACCTGGCTCATGATAATGGGTGCAATTATTAAATTTACACGAGTCTATATCAATAAATTCTTTAAAATAATCTTTCAATTCATTTTTATTTATATTATATAAACCAAAACCTTTTATCCCAGGTGTATCAATAATTTTAGAGTCAAAATTTAAATCATACATCTGAGAAAAAGTTGTTGTATGTTGACCAGTTAAATTAGAATTTGAAATTGGTAGAGTTTTGATATTAATTTCTGGATCAAGTGAATTAATTAAAGTTGATTTTCCTACACCACTATGACCAGAAAAAACACAGGTGTTTCCCTTCATAACCTTTTTTAAATAATCAATATTAATTTTTTTCCTTCCAGAAACTAATACTACTTCATATCCTACCGATTTATAAATTTCGGTTAGAATTTTTACATTTTCTTTAGACTCTTCATCATAATCATCAATTTTATTAAACAAAATTAAAGTATCGATGCCATAGGAAAGTGTAGATGCTAAAAATCGATCAATAAACATAGTTGATGTTTCTGGATTTTTTGGTGTTACAATAAGAAAGCAAAGATTAATATTTGAGGCAATAATGTGAAATTGCTTAGATAATTTAACCGATTTTCTTACAACATAATTTTTTCTTTCAAATAATTTTTTAATTAAATTTCCAGATGATTTGTCTAACTTGACTTGAACTTCATCACCAACACAAATTGGATTTGTCGAATTTATATTGTCAATTCTAAATCTTCCAGAAAGTTTACAATCAATAAATTTTTCGTTTTCTAATTTAATTCTGTAAGAACTTCCTGTTGATTTATAAACCAAACCCTTCATTAACTATTTAGTATTTTCTTTTGATGATTTATTGACTCTTGATGAATAGCTTTAAATATTTTTAAAACAAATTCTTCACTTAATCCTCTTTCTTTACCCTCTAAAATCATTTTTCCCAGGATTTCATTCCATCTTTTAGACTGCAAAACAGCAACATTTTGTTCTTTTTTAATTTTTCCAATTTTATCTGAAATTAACATACGTTTTGATAAAATATCAAGAATATCATTATCTGCTAAATCAATTTTAATCCTATATTTTGCTAGCTTTTTAACATAACTCTCTTCCTTAAATGAACCTTTTCGAATTTTCAATTCTTTCATTAACTGAATTAAAACTTTTGGAGTTATCTGCTGAGCGGCATCACTCCATGCATTATCAGGATCTATATGTGATTCTATCATTAGTCCATCAAAATTTAAATCCAAAGAGGTTTGAGATACATCATTTAGTAAATCTCTTCTGCCACAAATATGAGATGGATCACAAATAAGAGGCAAATCAGGAAATTTATTTTGTAACTCTATAGGAATTTGCCACTCAGGATTATTTCTGTATTTTGATTTTGAAGAGGTAGAGAATCCTCTATGAATAACACCCAGATTTTTAATATCAGACGAATAAAGTCTCTCAATACCACCATACCATAAAGCTAAATCAGGATTAACAGGATTTTTTAACAAAACTATTTTTTCGGTTCCTTTTAGTGCATCTGCAATTTCTTGAACAATAAATGGACTTACAGTTGATCTTGCTCCAATCCACAAAACATCAACATCATTTTCTACAGCAAGTTTTACATGATTAGCATTTGCTACCTCTGTTGCGGTAAGCATTCCAGTTTCTTCTTTTACTTTTTTTAGCCATTTTAAACCAATTGCCCCTACACCTTCAAACATTCCCGGTCTGGTTCTGGGCTTCCAAACACCAGCTCTAAAAATTGATACATCAGAATCTTTTAACTTAGTAGCAATATCCATCATTTGTATTTCTGTTTCAGCACTACACGGCCCGGCAATCACTAATGGATGATCTAAATTAAATTTATTAAGCCAACTTCTAAGATTTTTATTATTTTTCATTTTTTTTATTATTTATTCCTGAAAGGATTTTTTTTACTCTGTTAATATTATTTAAATCATTAATTATTGATTTTTTATCATTTTTAATGATTAATTTTTTTAGTTCTTGTAAATTATTGATGTAACCATTTAAAGCTTCTAGGATATTATCTTTATTGTGAAGAAAAATAGGAGTCCACATTTCAGAAGAACTTTTAGCTAACCTAACAGTGGATTCAAATCCACTTCCAGCTAAATCAAAAATATTTTTTTCATTTTTCTCTTTCTGAATCACGGTTTTAGCTAAAATAAATGATGTAATATGAGAGAGATGAGACACATAAGATATATGTTGGTCGTGTGAAGCTGGATCCATATTTATAATGTTCATATTAAAACGATCAAATAAACTTGAAGCATATTTTAATAAATCAGGACTTGTTAGTTCTGGTTCACATATAATGTTTGTAATATTAAAATATATATGTTTTTTTGCTGCATAAGGTCCACTATTTTCAGTTCCAGAAATTGGATGAGTAGCTAAAAAATTTTTTCTATTTGGATGATTTTTTAATTCTCTGCATATTTTTTCTTTAGTAGAACCAACATCAATTACTAATGTTTTTTCAGAAACGTTATCTAATACAGTTTTTAGAACATCTATTGACTTATCAACAGGGATAGCGACGAGTATTATATTAAAATCATATATATTTTTAATATCGAGCTTTGAATCAATAATACTTGTTTTTAAGGCAATTTTAAAATTATGATTTTCAAGATCAAGCCCAAAAATTTCAGCATCTGGATATAATTCCCTCATATCATAAGAGAATGAGCCTCCCATCAATCCTAAACCAATTATACCAACTTTCATATTAACCTTCTTTTTGCTTCAATAATAAACTCATCTTCAATACATAAAGAAAAGCGAATATAACCTTCTCCATTTTTTCCAAAAATAAAACCAGGAGCAATAAAAATGTTTTTTTCATATAACAGAAAGTCAGTCATTTCTTTAGATGATTTTTTTGAATTAATTTTTGCCCAAACAAACATTCCAACGGAATTTGAATCATATGAAAGATTTAAAATATCACATATTTCATGTACTAGTTTTTTTCTTTTAAAATATATATTATTAATTTTTTTAAACCAACTATTGTCTAATTTTAAAGCACCAACAGCACCCATTTGTACGCCATAAAACATACCTGAGTCCATATTAGATTTTATTTTTAAAACATTATCAATATTTATTTGTGAGCCACAAAGCATTCCAACTCTCCATCCTGACATATTGAATGACTTACTTAATGAATTTAATTCCATACAATAATCAAGTGAGTTTTTAACAGACAGTATACTTTTTGGATTATCATTAAGTATAAAACTATATGGATTATCATTTATTAATAGAATTTGATTTTCTCTTGCAAATGAGATAAGCTCACTCAACTTATTTATATTTAAATCAGATCCTGTTGGCATATTTGGATAATTAATCCACATAAGTTTAACATTTGTTAAATCCAATTGACTTAATTTTTCAATATTTGGGAACCAGGAGTTATCTTCATTTAAATCAAAATATACTGGCTTAGCACCAATAATATTTGTTACTGAAGTGTAGGTTGGATAACCTGGATCAGGAATTAAAACTTCATCACCTGGATTCAAAAAAGCTAAGGATATATGCATTATTCCTTCTTTTGACCCAAGCAATGGAAGAATATTTTTTTCTGAATTTAATTCTACATTATAACTTTTTTTATAAAAAGTCTTTATAGAACTCCTTAACAACTCTGTTCCCTTATAACTCTGATATCTGTGAGCATTTTTGTCATTAAGCGATTTTTCTAAAGACTCTATTATTTTATTAGGTGGTGCGATATCTGGGCTTCCAACGCCCATGTTAATTATGGGCTTACCGTCATTCTCGAGTTTCTTAACCTCTCTAAGTTTTTTTGAAAAGTAATACTCTTCAATATGATTCAATCTATCAGCACCTTTAATCATAACTTTTCACTTTTATAAACTCCAAATTCTTTAAATAACTCCGAACTTAATCTAACCTTCTTAATCGCATTAGTATAATCTTTAAGTTTTTTAAAGGTTAAATCAATAAAGAATGAATATTTCCAAGGTGTTTCAATTACAGGAATAGATTGAATTTTTGTAAGATTTAAGTTGTTTTCAGAGAATATATTCAAAACTTTAGCTAAGCTTCCATTACTGTGATTTAAAATTATTTTAAATGATGCTTTATTTTTAGCTACTGTTGAATTTAATGAATCTTTTGAGGATATAATTACAAATCTGGTCTCGTTATTTTTAATTGTTTGAATATTCTTTTCTAATATATCTAAATCATATATTTGAGCAGCTTTTTCACTTGCAATTGCTGCCATATTAGTTAAGTTATCTTTAGAAATCCTTCTGGCAACATCTGCGGTATCTTTATCTTCTAAAATCAATTTATTTAAACTTTTTAAAAAATCTTTACATTGAAGGAGTGCCATTGGATGTGATGATATAGTTTTTATATCTTCAATCTTAATTCCAGGGGCTACCATTAATTGATGATTAATATTAATATAATACTCTCCAATTATATTAAGATTATTATTGTCAATTAGTGAATAATTGGGGATCAAAGAGCCAGCAATTGAGTTCTCAATTGCCATTACTCCAAAATCAGATAATCCATTTTTAACTGAAAAAACAACATCGTCAAATGTCATACAATCTAATGTATCACATTCATCTCCGAAATAATTTTTTGCTACTTCGTGATGATAAGAACCTGTTATTCCTTGTATTGCTATTTTCATAATCCAAAAAAAAAGTCCTGAAATTCAGGACTCTTTGACTTAATATTTATTTATTAACAAAAAATCCTTCTTTAACTTATAAAGTAAAAGTAGAAGTAGAATTTAGAGTTATAATTTTTTTTCATTATTATTCAAAAATACATCAGATAATTTAATTTTCAAAATAAATTATTTAAAGCAATCTTTTAAAAAATCTGAAATTTGATCATATTCGATAAAAAAAGCATCGTGTCCGTGATCAGATTTAATTTGAAAATAATATATATTTTGTTTAATTAAACTTATTTTTTTGTAAATCTCTCTTTGTTCGTTATCAGTAAAAAGTAAATCCGTGTCAATTGAAATTATATATATATTACTTTTTACTTTCTTCAATAATTCTTCAATATTTGAATTAGAATACGCTTCAACATCAATTGATGAAAGAAATTTATTCATAGTTTTATATGCCTTTAATTGAAATCTATTCTTTAAAGTATCACCATGGTAATCTAACCAGTTTACAACCTTTCTGACTTTACCATCGTACTGATTGTGAAATCTTTTGTTAAATGAAATTGGATTTCTATAAGTAAGCATTGCATGTAATCTAGCATCAAATAAGGGATCAGACGAATTTTCCAATAACTTTGATTGAACGTGAGTGTTAGCTATCAACCAATCTGAGGATTTATAATCTGAAGCTATTGGAATAAGGTTTTCAAATAGTTCAGGATCTAACATGCCCATTTCCCATACCAAACCTCCACCAACAGAGCCTCCAATTAATGAATGTACTTTAGAAATTCCTAATTCAGAAATTGCTTTATTAAAAACCTTTGCAACGTCACCTAAAATCAACTCATCAACAAAGTCATTTATCTCTTCACCAAAACAGTTTCCAGGGATGTTAAATGAAATTACAGCAAATTTTTTGGTATCAATAAGCTTATTATCACCAACCAAATCCTTCCACCAACCTTCATTTCCAGAAACATTTGAGTTACCTGTAAGTGAGTGATTAATTACAATAACAGGAAAACTTTTAAAATCTTTGCCAAAATTTTGGTAAGAAAGCTGGAAATCAACTTTCCTACCAGAATAAATTTCAACATCTCTTACGTTTATGTAAGATAGATTTTCTACCATTTATGAGGATAATATCTTAGAATCAATTTGTGAGAATGCAAATTCTAAATCACCTTTTAGATCATTTAAATCTTCAAGCCCAACTGAAAGTCTTATTAAATCTTTTGTTACACCAGTTGTAATTTGCTGATCCTCACTCAATTGTGAATGAGTAGTACTAGCTGGGTGAATAATTAAAGATTTAGAATCACCAATATTTGCAAGTAATGAGAATATTTTTGTCTTATCTGCAACTGTTTTTGCACTATCATATCCACCTTTAACTCCAAAAGTGACTAATCCACTTTGTCCGTCAGGTAAATACTTATCTGATAATTCCTTGTATTTACTACTTTTTAAACCTGGATAGTTAACCCACTCGACTTCGTCCTTTGATTCAAGCCACTTTGCTAATTCTAAGGCGCTCTCACTATGTCTTTTCATTCTAATTTCGAGAGTTTCTAAACCCTGTATAATTTGAAATGCATTAAATGGACTAAGTGCAGCACCTATATCCCTGAGTCCTTCAACCCTAACCTTAGCTATAAAAGAAGCTTCAGCGAGCGCATCATGATAAATTAAACCATGGTAACCTGGAGATGGTTCTGTAAACTCTGGAAACTTTCCACTAGACCAATCAAATTGACCAGCATCAATAATTGCACCACCAAGAGCAGTACCATTTCCGTTAATAAATTTTGTGAGTGAATGAATAACAATATCTGCACCATGCTCAATTGGTCTAAGAAGCGCTGGAGTTGCTACAGTATTATCAACTATAAAAGGAATTTTTACAGCTTTAGCTCTTTTTGAGATCTCTGAAAGATCTAAAACATCAAGTTTAGGGTTACCTAAAGATTCTACAAAAAAAGCTCGTGTATTTTCTTTTACTGCTTCTGCAAAATTTTCAGGATCAGATGGGTCTACAAAAGTTGTAGTTATTCCTAATCTTGGAAGCATAACACTTAAAAGGTTATATGTTCCACCATATAGACTATTAGAAGCAACAATATGATCTCCTGATCTTAAAAGAGTTAACAGAGTTGTAGATATTGCAGCTGTCCCACCTGCTGTAACAACAGAAGCAATTCCTCCTTCAATTGATGCTAATCGTTGCTCTAAAACATCATTTGTAGGATTGTTTAATCTTGTATATATATAACCTGGTTCAGCCAAAGCAAAAAGATTTGCAGCATGATCAGCATTATTAAAAACATAAGACGTAGATTGATATAATGGAACTGCTCTTGTTCCTTGAGTTAAGCTAGTATCATGACCAGCGTGTAGAGCTTTAGTTGAAAGTTTTTGATCTCCCATAATTGTTTTATTTTTAGGAGGATTTGACGATTAATTTAGTGGGAAAGCATCTGCTTTAGCACTTTTTTATAGAGGTTGCAATCAGTCAAATCGATCCTCGTTTATTATTTATACAAATTAAGTGAAAAAAATTCTGAAAAAACAAGAATTATCTAAAATTTATCACTGCTCCGGTGGATATTACACCATATTCTTGAAAAGTATAGTCAATAAAAGCATGTAAAAAAATAAATTTAAACTTTAATCCCACATTTTTACTTAATTCATGAATTGAATAATTCAACCTTAAAGGATCAGAAACATTTGCTGAAATGAAATTATCATCACCTGCAGGGCTAAATTCTAATTCATAATCCCCTAATAAATTAAATGAAGATTTTCCTCCTGAAATTCCTATTCCCCCATAAATTTCAAATATTGAAAAATTCAAAGAACTAAGTATTTGAAACTTATAATTTGAAATATCAAATATTGCGATTTGATCTGAACCCTTAAAACTACTTGTTGATTGAATGTCATAATTAATATTCATTATTGAAATAGCTCCAAAAGCAGATAAATTTAGAGTTGGAATTTTTTTTAAAAAAACAAAGTATTGTAAAAGATCATGCTTTAATCCTAATCCATAATTTGAAAAATACACCCCATTTCTGTTATATTCAGGTAAATACCTTATTGAAATTTCTGATTTGAAAGGTAAACCCAAAGTAGCTTGAATTATCGGCGAAGAAACAATACCAAGTGGGAATTTGTCCTTAATTCCGCCTGGTGCTAAAAAAGAACTTGAAATTTGTGGTTGATCATTATTCTCGGGGATTGTAACTGTTAGTTCTTCATTTATACTTTTTCCAAATATGGTTGGAAGAGAACTAGTTTTTGATTGAATGAAATCAAAACTTGAGATGTCAAAAGATTTATCATTCTCTGGGATTATAGCTGAATTTAATGAGATAGTTAAATCAAAACCTAATTTTTTATGAACTTTTGCTGTTGTATACCAACCTGAATTCATTAAATATATGGAACCCTTCAAGGCAGGTTGTAAGTAACCAGAAAGTAAATTTTTTGAATCAGTTTGGCCAGCTAAAAGTGTATTTTCTAATCCTGATTGGGAATATAAAATTGAAGATAAGAAAAGTAAATAAAATTTGAAGGTCCTAAAAAGCACACTTAAAATTATGAATAAATAACTATTTAAGCTTTCCTCCTCCTCTATTTCCTCTTG
Organism: Cryomorphaceae bacterium; assembly: GCA_042091575.1. Lineage (GTDB taxonomy): Bacteria > Bacteroidota > Bacteroidia > Flavobacteriales > Flavobacteriaceae > Eutrophosalina. The sequence goes on along the minus strand of JBELHE010000045.1, from coordinate 1,206 downwards.
GCTTGGCTTCAGAACTGTTTTTATCCTCAGATTTTTTACTACCTCCAAATGCAGTTAAATCATACTTTACCTTAAATAATATATATCTAGGTTGAATCAAGTACATCCTAGTTTGTGATGAAAGATCATTAGCTGAATCTCTGTTTATTGATTGATCATTCAGAATATTTGTAACTCCAATACTATATTCCCATTTAGAGCCTTCTTTTTCATAGGACAAATCAGCATCCCAAAACCTAAAATCATTAAGTACTTCATTTTGATTCTTGTAATAGTTGTAACTATACTCAGAATTAAATACAAAACCTTTTCCAAAATAAGCATCAACTCTTACATATGGGGTCTCTCTGTAGAAAATATTTTCAACACTATTAAAACTATTATTATACTTATTTATATTGTATCTGTATCCAATCTCAATATTTGGCTTATCTCTAAAATTAGTTGCTAAACTAACCGAATAATTCTGACCTAAGTTTTCAGTCTTACTAACTTGATCATTGACAATATTATTATATTCACTGAAATTATATCTAACTCCAATTTCACCTTTTAAATTTTTAGTTCTTTTATCCAGTCTCCCATAAAGTGAGTAAGATTCTACAGGAAAACTAGAATTAGTAGGTCTTCTAACTTGATTTATACCTTGTAGTTCTGTTCTAGATTGAATTGAGTTTGATCTTTTAGAATAATTGGCACCAGCAAAAACATTAGTAAAAGTAAACTGATTTATACTTCTATAGTTTAAATTATAATTTATAACCTTACCAGCTTCAAGTTCGGGTTCACCTTGAAATAAATTATTGTAACTATTGAATACATAAGCCTTTGCAAGATTATTGACATCCGTGAATTGAGTAGTTTCTCTATAAGTTAGTCTTAAACTCTCTGTTTTTTTAAACTGTAAATTAATTCTTAAATCTGGCCTAATATCGCTAGTTTTTGTTTCAAAGTAGTCACTATACTGATTATTGTTAGTATTGTACGAATGTAAAGTTATTCCAGGATCAAAAGTAAATATCCCTGTTTTTATTCTGTACTTCAAAGCTATGTAACTATCTGTGAAATTAAAATCAACATCATTTACATAAAGCTGATCAGAAAAATTTTTAATTTGACCACTATCTAATGTTTGAAAGAAGTTTGAAAAATAACTTTGTTTTACATCTGTTAATCCAAGGGTAATATTAATATTAGATTGGTCAT
>JBELHE010000044.1:0-12981 GCA_042091575.1 Cryomorphaceae bacterium | reverse complement strand
CAGGGCATGATGGAAAGCTTGGCTATGGAGGAACGTGTTTTCCAAAAGATGTCAATGCATTTTTGTCTTTTTCTAAAAAGCATGAGATTGAGTTAAACACCATTAAAGGGGGCTGGAAGACAAATTTAAAAGTAAGACAAGAAAAAGACTGGGAAGAAAAGGAAGGCCGGTCTGTGAGCTTTAAAAAAACAAAATAAACCTGACTACTGGTGGTAGTCGGGAAATAATAAATTCTGATAAATTATTTTTCTAATGACAATAAAGGCAGAAATTTTTGAGTTAAGTAATAAATCTATTCTAGTCACCGGAGGTGCTGGTTTTATCGGATCAAATTTATGCGAGGCTTTACTCGAAAAAGGAAACAAAGTCGTATGTCTTGACAACTTTGCTACTGGAAAAAAAGAAAACATAAATGAATTTCTTGAAGATCCTAATTTCATACTAGTAGAAGGAGATATAAGAAAACTAGAGGATTGTTTAAAAGCTTCCAAAGATGTTGACTATGTTTTGCATCAAGCGGCATTAGGTTCTGTACCTAGATCAATTAAAGATCCTATTAATTCTAATGATGTAAATGTAACTGGTTTTTTGAATATGTTGGTAGCTTCAAGAGATAATGGAGTTAAAAGATTTATTTTTGCAGCAAGCTCTTCTACTTATGGAGACTCTGAATCAATGCCAAAAGTTGAGGATTTTATTGGCAAACCTTTATCACCTTATGCTATTACAAAATACGTAAACGAGTTATATGCAGATATTTTTTCTAAAACCTATGGTTTAGAGACAATTGGTCTTCGTTATTTTAATGTATTTGGCAGAAAGCAAGATCCAAATGGTTCCTATGCGGCGGTAATTCCAAAATTCGTAAGTCAATTAATCAAAGGAGAATCTCTGACTATTAATGGAGATGGAAATTACTCTAGAGATTTTACATACATAGACAATGTAATACAAGCGAATTTATTGAGTTTAGTCACAAATAACGATAAAGCCATTAATACAATTTATAATGTAGCTTATGGTGAACGTAATACCTTGAATGATCTGGTGGCTTACTTAAAAGAGTATTTGTCAGAATTTGACACTAAAATTTCAACAGTTGAGGTTACACATGGTCCAAACAGAACAGGAGATATTCCTCATTCTCATGCATGCGTTGAAAAAGCAAAAAAATTATTAAATTATAACCCACAGTTTAATTTACAAAAAGGATTAAAAGAGGCTGTGAAATGGTATTGGAAAAATTTATAAAATGAAAAAAGATAAAATAGCTGTTATTGGACTTGGATATGTCGGATTACCATTAGCTAGATTGTTTGCAACTAAATATTCAGTAGTCGGGTTTGATATCAGTACTGATAGAATATCTGAGTTAATGTCTGGCGTGGATTCCACATTAGAGGTTGATAATGAAACCTTACAATCTGTATTGATTGGTGAAGGCTCTAATTTAAATGGACTTTATTGTACCAATCAACTGGATAAAATTAAGGATAGTAATTATTATATCATCACAGTGCCAACACCTGTCGATAAAAACAACAGACCTGTTTTAACACCTCTTTTAAAAGCAAGTGAAACAGTAGGCTCTGTTCTAAAAAAAGGAGACATTGTAGTATATGAATCTACGGTATATCCAGGAGCAACAGAAGAAGATTGTGTTCCTGTATTAGAAAAAGTTTCTGGATTGAAGTTTAATAAAGATTTTTATGCTGGCTATTCACCTGAGAGAATTAATCCAGGAGATAAAGAGCACACTGTAGATAAAATTTTAAAAGTTACTTCTGGCTCAACCCCTCATGTTGGACAAAAAGTGAATGAATTATACAAATCCATTATTACTGCAGGCACGCATTTAGCACCCACTATAAAAGTAGCGGAAGCGTCAAAAGTAATAGAGAACTCACAAAGAGATATCAATATTGCTTTTGTGAATGAACTAGCCAAGATATTTAATCTTTTAGATATTAATACCCACGATATCTTAGAGGCAGCAGGAACAAAGTGGAATTTTTTACCATTTAAGCCAGGTTTAGTAGGAGGACATTGTATCGGAGTTGATCCCTATTATTTAGCACAAAAGGCACAAGAGAATGGTTACCATCCAGAAATTATTTTAGCTGGAAGAAGGTTAAACGATGGAATGGGAGATTATGTAGCTTCCGAAATTGTGAAATGTATGATTAAAAAAAACATTCCTGTTAACGGATCTAAAGTCCTAATTTTAGGAATAACGTTTAAAGAAAACTGTCCAGATGTTCGAAATACTAAAGTAGTAGATCTTGTAAATGCTTTAAAAGATTATGGAACAAATATAACGATTCATGATCCCTGGGCCGATGAAGAAGAAGTTATGCACGAATATGGATTAGAATCTTTGAAAATCATACCCAATGAAAAATTTGATTCGGTAGTACTTACTGTATCACATTCCAAATTCACCGAACTTAATGTTTTGTCGTTAAAAAAGAATAATGCTATTATTTATGATGTTAAGAACTTTTTTGATGAAAAACTAGTAGACGGACGTTTGTAAAAATGATAATATATTTTAAATAAAATGAAAAACATTTTAATAACAGGCGGTGCGGGATTTATTGGATCACACGTTGTAAGGTGTTTTGTTAACAAATATTCAGATTATAGAATTTATAATTTAGATGCTTTAACATATGCAGGTAATCTTGAAAATTTGAAAGACATAGATTCTAAACCTAATTATAAATTCTTAAATGGAGATATAACTGACGAAATATATATAAAGAAAATTTTCACAGAATATCAATTTCAAGGAGTTATTCATTTAGCAGCAGAATCACATGTAGACAGGTCAATAGTCGACCCCATTGGATTTGCTAAAACCAATATCCTTGGAACAATGATTTTATTAAATGCTTTTAAAACTACTTGTGGTAATAACTGGGAAGGAAAAAAATTCTACCACGTAAGTACTGATGAGGTTTATGGGAGTTTAGGTGAATCTGGATTGTTTACAGAGCAAACACCTTATGATCCCAATTCTCCTTATTCAGCAAGTAAGGCAAGTTCAGATCACTTTGTAAGAGCTTACGGAGAAACATATGGTTTACCTTATGTAATTTCAAACTGCTCAAATAATTATGGTCCCAATCATTTTCCTGAAAAATTAATTCCATTATTTATTAATAACATTCTCAATGGAAAAAAATTACCTGTATATGGAGACGGAAATTACACAAGAGATTGGTTATATGTAAAAGATCATGCTATGGCTATAGATTTAATTTTTCATAAAGGTCTTAACCACGAAACCTACAATATCGGTGGATTTAATGAGTGGAAAAATATTGACTTAGTGAAGTTGTTATGTAAGCTAATGGATCAGAAATTAAAAAATTTACCCGGTACAAGTGAGAAGTTAATAACGTTTATTAAAGATAGGCCCGGTCATGACTTAAGATACGCAATTGATGCATCTAAAATTAATCAAAATTTAGGTTGGTCACCAAGTGTATCGTTTGAAGAAGGCCTTTCTAAAACTATCGACTGGTATTTTAATAATAAAGATTGGTTAGATAATGTTTCATCTGGAAATTATCAAAACTATTATAAATCTCATTATAACTAATTTTTTATGAAAGGTATCATTTTAGCTGGAGGCTCAGGCACAAGATTACATCCTTTAACATTAAGTGTTAGTAAACAACTTTTACCCATCTATGATAAGCCAATGATTTATTATCCTTTATCAGTATTAATGTTAGCTGGAATCAAAGAGATATTGGTTATATCAACTCCACATGATCTTCCGAATTTTAAGAAAACTCTTGGAGATGGTAGTCAGCTTGGTATAACACTAGAATATGTCGAACAACCAAGTCCAGACGGATTGGCACAAGCATTTATAATTGGTGAAAAGTTTATAAAAGATGATGATGTATGCTTGATTTTAGGAGATAATATATTTTATGGCTCCGGTCTTCAACAAAAACTAAAAGAATCTGTTGATTTTGTAAAAAATGAGAGAAAAGCAATGGTTTATGGTAGTTATGTGCCTGACCCTAAAAGTTATGGTGTAGCTGAATTTGATTGTAATAATAATGTTATAAGTATTGAAGAAAAGCCACAAAATCCAAAATCTAAATATGCAGTTGTTGGTATATATTTTTATCCGAGTTCCGTAATTGATATTGCTAAAAATGTAAGACCTTCTAAAAGAGGAGAGCTAGAAATCACATCTATAAATCAAGAATATTTAAAAAATAACAAACTAAAGTTAGATGTTCTTAGTAGAGGTTATGCCTGGTTAGATACAGGAACTCATGAAGCACTTAGTGAGGCAACTGAATTTGTGAAATCGGTAGAGAAAAGAACTGGTTTGAAAATTGGCTGTTTAGAAGAAATTGCTATCAATTACAAATGGATTAGTAAATCTTTTCTTAAAAAAAATATAAAAAATTTTAAGGGAGATTATTATGATTACATAAATGAAATAATTTTATGATTCCAGTTACTAAAACTTTTTTTCCTCCAAAAAATGATTATGAAAAGCAGATTACTAAAATCTGGGATAACAAATGGCTTACAAATAATGGAAAGTTATATTTAGAACTTACAGATAAATTAAAAAAATATTTGAAAGTGAGCCATGTCTTACCTATGACTAATGGTACACTTCCTATTCAAATAGCACTAAAAGTTTATGGTAATCAAGGAGAAATAATTACGACGCCTTTTTCATATGTAGCCACGACATCAAGTATAGTTTGGGAGAATTGTGTTCCGGTTTTTGTTGATATTCATCCAGAATATTTAACAATTGACGAAACTAAAATTGAAGCAGCTATAACAGTTAAAACTACTGCTATATTAGCTACCCACGTGTATGGAAATCCTTGTAATGTTGAGGTAATTCAAAAAATAGCGAATAAGTATAACTTGAAAGTTATATATGATGGAGCACATTGCTTTGGAGTAAATTATAAAGGTAACTCGATTTTTAATTATGGTGATGTTAGTACTTGTAGTTTTCATGCTACTAAATTGTTTCATACCGGAGAGGGAGGTTCATTGTTTTGTAATGACAATGAATCTTTACACAATTTATCTTACAGTCATAATTTTGCACATAATGGAGCTGAAAAATATTATGGCTTGGGGATTAATGCAAAGATGAGTGAGTTGCAAGCTGCCATGGGACTATGTGTTTTGCCATATATGGAACACATAATAAAAGAGAGAAAAAGAGTCTGTGATTACTATAATCAGAATTTAAAATTTGATTATTATAAAAAAATTAAAATAAGAGAGGGTACTGACTGGAATTATTCTTACTATCCAATAATAATAAAATCAGAAGAAATATTATTAGAAATATTGGAAGATCTGGCTCTTAATGATGTTTTTCCTAGACGGTATTTTTTTCCTAGCTTAGAGACCTTGCCTTATATTAATTCTAAGAAGTCTTGTTACATTGCTGATGATATAGCAAAAAGAGTTTTATGTTTACCACTTTACACCTGCATAAATTCAAAAGACTTAAGTCTAATTTGTAAATTAATTAATAAAAAATAATTATGAAAGTATTAATATTAGCTGGAGGTTTAGGAACACGATTAAGTGAGGATACAGTAAACAAACCAAAACCTATGGTCGAAATAGGAAATAAACCTATTTTGTGGCACATAATGAAAACCTATTCTCATCATGGCTTTAATGATTTTGTAATACTATTGGGTTATAAAGGAAATATAATTAAAGAATATTTTGCGAACTATTTTTTAAATAATAGTAATGTTACAATAGATTTAAAAAATAATAAAATGGAAATTCATGATAATAACTGCGAACCATGGAAAATTACTTTATTAGAAACAGGTCTCAATACGATGACTGGAGGAAGAATTAAAAGAGCTGAGAAAATAATTGGAAATGAACCATTTATGTTAACATACGGAGATGGAGTGGCTAATGTTAATATTAAAAATTTAGTTAAATTCCATAATTCTCATAGCGGTAAAATAAGTATGACCTCTATTCAGCCTGAAGGTAGATTCGGAGCATTGGAGATTGATGAAAAATATAAGGTTAATAAATTTACAGAGAAGCCTAAAGGTGATGGTAATTGGATTAACGGAGGTTATTTTGTGTGTGATCCTGAAGTTTTAACTTTTATAGATGAAGGAGATAGTTCTGTATTTGAACAAAAACCACTGGAAAATTTAGCATTACAAAATGAACTTTATTCATATAAACATCATGGATTTTGGATGCCTATGGATACCCTAAGAGATAAAAATAATCTTAATAATATGTGGCTTAAGAATGATGCTCCATGGAAAATTTGGAAATAAATGTTTGATCAATTTTATAAAAATAAAAAAATTTTAGTCACTGGACACACAGGTTTTAAAGGAGCTTGGTTGATAATATGGTTAAAAGAATTAGGTGCTGATATAGTCGGTTATTCTTTAGACCCCCCCTATGAAAATGGTCTTTATAACCTTAGTGGTATTAGTGATTCTATAATTGATCATAGAGAAGATCTCAGAGATTTTCCAAAATTGTTAGAAGTATTCAAAAAAGAGAAACCAGAAATTGTTTTTCATTTAGGAGCTCAAGCATTAGTAATCGATGGTTATAATTCTCCTTTAGAAACATTCCAAACTAATACTATGGGAACGGCAAATGTTTTAGAGGCTATACGATTAACAGATACTGTGAAAACAGCTATTATGGTAACTACTGATAAGGTTTACGAGAATAAAGAATGGATTTGGCCATATAGAGAAGAAGAAACTATTGGAGGTTATGATCCTTACAGTGCTAGTAAAGGTGCTTGTGAATTGATTATTTCATCATACAGAAATTCTTTTTTTAATACTAATAAACATGCTGAACACGGAAAAGCGATAGCTTCTGTTAGGGCTGGAAATGTTATTGGCGGAGGAGATTGGTGTGATAATAGAATTGTTCCAGATTGTATAAAAAGTATGGAGAAAAATAAAGAAATTGAAGTTAGAAGTCCTAATGCTGTTAGACCATGGCAACATGTGTTAGAACCCATCGGTGGATATCTGTATTTAGGAGCTAAAATGATTAAAGATCCTATTTCTTATTCCCAAGCCTGGAACTTTGGACCTGAAAATGAAAATATTATCACCGTAAGTGAATTAGTAACAAAACTAATTAAATCTTATGGAAAAGGACATTGGAAGGATACATCTAATTCTAGGAATTTACATGAAGCTACTTTACTTTCTTTAGACATAAACAAAGCCAAGACAAATTTAAATTGGAACCCAGTTCTAGGGATAGATGCAACTATCGAATATACTATTGAATGGTATAAAAATTACACTCATTCGAATGTTTTAGAATTAACAAAAGATCAAATTAAAAACTATGTAGATTTATGGAAATCAAAGAAAGAAGAATAAAAGGAGTATTTGAGATATCTTTAAAACCTATATTAGATAAGAGAGGTTTCTTCATGAGAACTTTTGATCATTCAATATTTGAAAGTAAAGGACTTAAAAGAGATTGGATTCAAGAAAATCATTCGAGGTCTGAAGAAAAAGGAATAATACGAGGTCTTCATTTTCAATTGCCTCCTTTTACTGAAACTAAGATGGTTCGATGTATTAGAGGAGCAGTATTAGATGTATTTGTAGATTTAAGGGAAGATTCTGCAACTTTTGGACAATGGGATTCTATTGAATTATCAGAGAATAATAGAAAAGTTATTTACATTCCAAGAGGTTTTGCTCATGGGTTTTGCACACTTAGTGAGATCTCTGAAGTTGTTTATAAAGTAGATAATTATTACTCTAAAGAGTCCGAGTGTGGATTATTATGGAATGATAAACAATTAAATATAGATTGGCCTTTTGACAAACCAATTTTATCTGAAAAAGATCAGAAAAACATTACCATAAATGAGTTTAAAAAAAAATTTAAAGCAATAAAAAAATCATGAATATAAGATTATTTAAACCTTCCTTAGGGGAGGAAGAATTACAAATGATTAAAAAATCTTTTGAACGTTCTTGGGTAGGATTAGGTCCTAATGTAAATGAATTTGAACAACAGTGGCAAGAGTTTTCAGGTGCAAAAATGGCTATTGGAGTTAATTCAGCAACAGCTGCTTTACATCTTGCTTTATCAGCATTTAATTTTCCTGTAGGGAAAAAAGTTTTATTGCCCTCATTGACTTTTGCTTCTACAGCAACAGCTGTATTGTATAATAAATTAATTCCAGTCTTTGTAGATTCAGATCCTATTACTCTAGGGATGGATTTTGAGGATATGGTTAGTAAATATGATAAAGATGTAGTTGCTGTAATGCCAGTTCATTTTACTGGTCACCCTTTTCCAATGGAAAAATTAATGCCATGGGCCAAAGAACGAAAACTAAGAGTAATTGAAGATTGTGCTCATACTGCTGGCGGACAATATAAAGGTAAAATGTTAGGAACCTGGGGAGATATTGGATGTTATTCTTTTGAAGAGAAAAAGCTTATGACCACTGGTGATGGAGGAATGTTGGTGACAAATAATCAAGATTTATTTAAAGATGTTAAAGCAATGCGTTGGGTTGGTATAGATAAAGACAATTGGAAAACAGCTCAAAGCTATGTAGATGCTAACAGAGATGCCTTACATTGGTTCTACGAAATAAATGTTCTTGGATATAAATATAATATGAATGATTTATCTGCGGCTATTGGTCTAGCCCAAATAAAAAAATTACCAGCATTCAATAAAAGAAGGTCAGACATAATAAGATTGTATTTAGATGGAATCAAACATATTTCAGGAATTCAACCAATAGTTCCATTTGAACCTGAGAACTATCCTTACCAAATGTTTGGAATTAGATCTGATAAACGGGATGATTTAATGATTTATTTAAAGTCCCATGGAATTGCCACTGGATGCCATTATACCCCTCTTACACTCCAGCCATTATTTAAGCCTTATGCAAAAGGTTGTAAATATATAGAAGAAGAGGCCAATAAGTTTATCACTTTACCTTTGCATTCTGATTTAACAAATGAAGAAGTGCAATATATAATTGAAAAGCTTTCAAAATTTAAGTGATTGTGCAAAAAATAATTTATAAATTTTCTGAAATCCTTTCAAAGTTCATTGGTATTCCAGTCTCTAAAATTTTATTATTAATTAATCTAATATTTAGATTCTTTTTTTTAGGATTTGAAAATGTGAACAATTTCATAAGTACTTTGCCTAAATCAAATATAATTTTTGCACTAAGACTTTTTGGAGCTAAAATTGGAAAAGATTGTAGCATTGACTCTGGTTTACGATTTCATAATTGTAAAGGATATAGAAATTTTATAGTAGGTGACAATTGTCATATTGGAAAAGATTGTTTTTTTGATATAAGAGGAAAAATAAATATTGAAAATAATGTTGTTATTTCAATGAAATGTATGTTTTTAACGCATATTGATATGAATGAATCAAGTAATAAAAATCAATTCCCTGTTTCATTTTCACCTATTAAAATTAATAATAATTCATACCTTGGAGCAAGGTCTATTGTTTTAAAAGGAGTAACTCTGGGTAATAACAGTCTTGTAGGAGCTGGTTCACTCGTAAATAAAAATGTTTTGTCCTATAATATAGTTGCTGGAAATCCAGCAAAAAAAATTGGCTTGATTAATAAAAAATTGATAAAAATTTAATATTAATAAAATAGGTGTCTTTAAAAAAAAAAGCATTACAAGGATTTAGCTGGACTTTCTTTCAATTATTTTCGAACCAGCTATTTAGTTTTTTTGTTTCAATTATTTTAGCTCGGCTTCTATTACCAGAAGAGTTTGGGCTTATTGGTATGCTAACTATCTTTATAGCTTTAAGTGAAACACTTATAAACAGTGGCTTATCATATTCTCTTATACGCTCCGAGAATTTAGATGATGAAGATTATTCAACTGTGTTTTTCTTTAATCTACTAGTTAGTTTAATAATTTATATAATTATATTTTTTTTAGCACCCTACATAGCATCTTTTTATAATCAAGAAATACTTACAATGCTTATTAGAGTGTACTCTATTACTTTTATTATTAATGCATTTTCTACTGTTCAAACTACCCGACTTACAAAAATAATGGATTTTAAAACACAAATGAAAGTGTCTATACTATCATTAGTAATTGGAAGTTCCATCGGAATATACATGGCTTATAATGGATTTGGAGTATGGAGCTTAGTTTGGAATATCATTATTCAATCATTATTGTCATCAATTCAATTGTGGTACTGGACAAATTGGAAGCCAACTTTTGTTTTTAATATAGAAAAATTTAAATACCATTTTAATTTTGGTTTCAAACTCATGCTTTCATCTGTTCTAGATGTAATATTTAAAAACTCTTATGCAATAATTATTGGTAAATATTATAGCGCTTCTGATGTAGGATATTATAATCGAGCTGATAGCTTTCAAATGCTTCCTGCAAAAAGTTTAGGTTCAGTTTTATCTAAAGTAACATACCCTCTATTTTCTACCATACAAAATGATGTTGTTAAATTAAAAAGTGTTTATAAAAAAATAATGCAAATGGCTATTTTTCTTATTGCACCTACTATCACATTTATGATCGTTTTGGCAGAACCGCTATTCCGGTTCGTTCTGACTGAAAAATGGTTACCAGCAGTGCCGTATTTTCAAATTTTATGTATAACTGGATTATTATATCCTCTACATGTTTACAATTTACAAATTTTAAATATTATGGGAAGGAGTGACTTATTTTTAAAGCTGGAAATATTAAAAAAAATAATTTTTGCTATTATAATATTAATTTCATTCAATTTTGGAATTTACGGATTATTATACGGAAGTGTTATAAATTCTATAATTTGTTTTTTTATCAATACCCATTATAGCGGTAAATTTTTGAATTATTCATCTTGGGAGCAAACTCAAGGTTTACTCCCAATTTTAATGATTAGTCTTTTCACAGGTGGCGTAATCCATTTCTTTGACAAAATTTTATTAAATCATTTATTTTTTGATTTTAGTAGGTTGTTTCTTGGAAGTTTAGTTGGGGCGGTATTATTCTTATTATTAGGACGCTTATTTAAAATAATTTCATTACAAGATTTAATAAATATAATTAAACGTAAATAACTCTAATAATAGTACCTATTAAAAAAAATATATGTTAATTTTTTTTAAAAAATAAAAATGAAAAATAGCTGGAAAAAAAATAGTTGGAAAAATTTTAAAACAGAACAGCAACCTGTTTGGCCAAATAGAATGAAACTAAATGAAGTTTTATTAAAACTTAAAAAATTACCATCATTAGTTTTCTCTGGTGAAACTAGAATGTTAAAAAGTAATTTAACAAGAGTAAATATCGGAGAAAAATTTATTCTACAGATTGGTAATTGTTCAGAAACTTTTAATGATTGTAACGGTCCAAAAATTCATAATTTTTTACGGCTTATGTTACAAATGCAAAGTATTATTGAACTAAACTCAAACAAAGAAGTAATCAAAATTGGAAGAATTGCAGGACAATATGCTAAGCCGAGAAGCTCTTACTTAGAGGTTGTCAATGGACAAGAAATGTCAACATACAGGGGAGATATAATCAATGATTATGAACCAAATCTTGAAAGCAGGACACCTGATCCTTTAAGGTTACTAGAAGGATACTTTCGTTCAGCAGCAACATTAAATTTAATTAGAGCGTTTATCCAGGGTGAATATAATGACATTTGCAATTTTAAAAATTGGGAAGAGCATTATTTTTATAAGGAAATATTAAAAAATAAAAAATATTCGATATTTGCTAATAAAGTAGATGAAATATTAGAGAAAAATCAAAATAATACTAAAAATCAATTTAAAAGAGATTCTGTTTATATTTCACATGAAGCGTTATTACTTGATTACGAAGAATCTTTTGTGAGGAATGACACAACCCATAGTGGAAGTTACAGCACGAGTGCCCATACTTTATGGATTGGAAATAGAACCAGACAATTAGATGGAGGTCACATTGAATTTGTTAAAGGTATTGATAATCCTATAGGGATTAAAATTGGTCCAGATTATGTAATTGAGGAAATACTTCAAATACTGAATAAAATTAATCCATTGAACGAATCCGGAAAGGTGATGCTAATTTCTAGAATGGGTATAGATCAAATTAATTTTAAATTAAAGCCTTTGATTGAGGCAATTAAAGAGTCAAATAATAATAATGTTATATGGATTTGTGATCCAATGCATGGAAATACATTTAGTTATAATACATATAAAGTAAGGAAATTTGAAAATATTACAGCTGAAATTAAAGCTTTTTTTGCTATATGTCATACTTCAGGCGTAGTGCCAGGGGGTGTTCATTTAGAGTTGACAGAGGAAAATGTAACCGAATGTACAGGGGGAGTAAGCAACATCAATTTATCTGATGTAAATGTTAATTATACAACAAAAGTTGATCCAAGATTAAATGCATTACAAGGTTTAGAAATTGCATTTTTTATTAGTGAACTAATATCAAAATACCAAAATAAATAAATTATGGAAACTACATATCAATTGAAGAAAATAAATGTTATGATCCTTGGAGGAGGAATTAATTCTGCGGTCGGATCTGCTCATATTGCTTCACTAAAATTAAGTGGTCGATATAATATTTTAGGAGGGTTTTTTAGTCGAAATTCTATGATAAATCAAGAATCAGCCAAAGAATATGGATTGTCAAATACTAGAATTTATAGTGATTTGAATTTATTGTGTAGTAAAGAAAAAGGAAAAATTGATGCAATAATTATTCTTACGCCAACTGATCAGCATTTTCAACAGGTCATTACTTGTTTGAAAAATAATATTCCTATAATTTGTGAAAAAGCTTTAGTAGGTAATTCTGAGCAAGCAATGGAGATTAAAAACCTTTTGAACGAAACAAATGGATTTCTTGCTGTTATCTACAATTATTTAGGATACCCAAAGAT
>JBELHE010000043.1:0-13215 GCA_042091575.1 Cryomorphaceae bacterium | reverse complement strand
AACTGAGCTAAGCGCCCTAATAGCTTTTGATCTGCTATTTAATTCATTTTTATAACAACTTTAGAGCTAATTATATAGTTGTTGATAATCAACATTATTATTTATTTAAAAATGAAGAAACAAATATAAACTTTACAAATAATTAGAGAATAATAATAAGCGTATTTTTTATTCAGTACTTCTTTCATAAGCAAAACCACCATTTTTTCCTTCAGACCAAGATGTGAATTTTACACTTAAATATATATTATCATCAATTAAATGCATTACCAAATTTTTACCTTCAACATTTTTAGGTTTTCCAACTGCTGATCTAAAATCTGTAAATGATAAACTATTGATATCATTAATATTTCCTAAGGACCATGCAGTACCAGCAGGGCTTGAATTATTATTAGCTGAGTTTTCTATAACGATATTAAAAATTTGACCACCACCACTAGCTCTGGTAATCCACACACTTGGGGTTATTCGATCTTGATTGGCAGACTGATTGTGATCGGCTCCATCTTCTTTTGTAAATATTTTATTTTCTCCCTTCCAAACAGTTGCAGATGTTGTATCGCCAGGAACTTCCACTACTTCATCACTGGAAGAACAGGAGCTAATAGTAAAACAAAATATTAGGATAAATAAAAAAATATTATAATTTTTTTTCATAACGTTAAAATAAATAAGGATTTAAAGATACACATATAAGAATCTTATTGAATTTATAATATTATACTTTTAAAATCTAATATAAAGATAACACTCTCACTTAATTAAATAATAATTTTAAGTGATTTATAATTTTAATATATAACAAAAAAAAACCCTGTTGAAGAACAGGGTTTAAAATAAAAACACTAACTAAAAATTAATCTGTTTTTTAAATTTTTGATTATCATAATTTAGATAAACTGTTACAAAATCAATCTCATATCCAAAATTAAATACTTTATTATTTAAATCAAAAAAATTTAATTTATTCGAGTATATTTCATCACCACGATCAGAAATTATGCTAATATTGATTATCGAACTTGAATCTAAAACTTTTATTAATAAATTATTTTTACTATTCTGATAAATAGGTTTTAAAACCTTTTTATTATCTATTAATCTTAATCCATTATCATTAACATATAACATTATTTTTTCTATGAAATTATCATTTTCAATATTAAGAACATAACCACCAAAACTATAGTTTTCTAAATCAATTCTAAGTGAATTATATTGATTTACAAATGGAAAAGAAGTTATTTCGTTTGTTGATAAATTGGTAAGATTCATACTCGAAATATTAAAATTATTTTTGAATGTTAATTCAATAGCGGTTTCACTAAGTGTAAAATTTATATCGGAGTTCAATTTAAATATTGTTTTTGGTAAAGCAAAACAGAGACTTGATGTTAACAATAATGTGAGGAATAAATTTTTCATATTATTTTAATTAATTATTTACAAATATATTAACCAATATTAGGCTTTTGTTATGATTTATTAACTATATACTATATTATATTAACTTTATATTATATATTTACAAACTATATACATTAATATAATCCAAAATCAATATTTAATAATATCAATAATTAATGTCAAACTTTATTTTTGAACAAATTGAAACTCCTCACAAAAGATCTTTTAAATATTCTATCTACAATAATAAAAAACCTAATGCCAATAACTTTAAATGGCATTATCATCCTGAAATTGAATTAGTTTATATCGACAAAGGAAGCGGTATCAAAGGAGTTGGAAATCATATTTCAAATTATTATAATGGTGATTTAATTCTTGTTGGGTCAAATCTTCATCACATGGCTTTTACTGAAAACTTTTCTGACAATAAAACTGAAGTTGTAATTCAGTTAAAACCTGATTTTCTAGGAAATTCCCTGAACATAACACCTGAACTTAATAAAATCTATCAACTTTTTAATAAAGCTAAATGTGGTTTAAGCTTTTCTGAACCAATTAAATCAGAGGTTGGAGAGGCTATTCTTGGCCTTCAATACGAAAGTTATTTTCAAAGCTTCATAACATTAGTTTCTATTCTTAATAAACTAGCTAATTCTCAGGTGATTTATTTGAATAATTCAAACCTTGAGGATGTTAATGAAAACTATCAGCTAAAAAGATTGTTTAATTTTGTTAAATACAACTTTAGGAAAGAAATAAGCCTAAAACAAGCTTCAGAAAAAGTATCAATGACTGCTCCTTCATTTTGTCGTTATTTTAAAAGAAATACAGGGAAAACATTTATCAGCTATGTAAATGAATATAGAGTAAAACATGCATCTAAATTATTAATGCAAACCAATATGGATATAAAATCTATTTGTTATGAAAGTGGTTTTAATAATTTTTCAAACTTTATAAGATTTTTTAAAAAATATAATTATTTAAGTCCAAAAAAATTCCGTGAGAAAATGCTAAAAAAGGATTAAGTTTTAAAATTATTAAAAACTTTTAAGTATTTCTGAAACGACAAAACTACTTCCGGTGACAAAAATAAGATCATTTAGATCGCTTTCAGTAAGAGCATCATTATATGCATTTAAAGAAGACTGATAAGCTTTGAATTGTAACTTATTTTTATTAGCTCTGTTCTTGATTTTTTCAATTGGCATAAATCTATCAATTTTAGGCTCACAGAAATAATAAAAAAAATGCTTTGGTAAAATATCGATAATCTTAATTTGGTCAATTTTATTTAGTGTTCCAAAAATCATTTTGATCTTTTTCCCTAAACTTTCTAATTGACTTATTATTTTATTAAAAGCATCAACATTATGGGCACAATCAACAATAACTAATGGTTTTTTTTTAACTATCTGCCATCTTCCCTTAAAATTAGTATTATACTTAAAATTTGAGATACCATCCAATATTTTATTTTGATCTATTTTAATGTCGTTAACTAGCTCTACAATTTTCCTAGCTAAATCAATATTATTTAGTTGATAGTCTGCTTGTTTTAATTTCTTATTATTATTAACTGTTTTTTCATTGGTAAAAAAAATTGGGGAATTTAATTTTAATGAAATATTCGTAAATAATTTTATAAGTCTTTTTCTCTTTTCTCCTACTACAACAGGTATTTTAGGTTTTATAATTCCAGCTTTTTCAATAGCGATTTTACTTAAAGTATTTCCTAGGAATTTTTTGTGATCGAAGGCAATATTTGTTATACATGATAAAACTGGATTACATATATTAGTTGCATCTAGCCGCCCACCTAAGCCAACTTCTATTAAAGCATAATCGACTTTTTTTTTTTTAAAATAGCAAAGAGACATAACAAATGAAATTTCAAAAAAAGAAATTTTATTTTTTGTTATAAATGATTTGTATGTTGAAATAAATGTTCTAATAAATTTTTTATCAATATAGTCCGAGTTAATCTTTATCCTTTCTCTAAAGTCTATCAAATGAGGAGAGGAAAAAATACCAATTTTTTTTCCGTGTTCCTGGAGAATTGATGAAGTAATGTGGCAAGTTGAACCTTTGCCATTTGTTCCACCAATATGTATAATCTTTAAATCATTCTGAGGATTTCCAAGGCAGTTACAAAACTTATATACTGGCTCTAACTTTAAATTATAATTATCATAATCACGATTAAATGATAATGGGATTTTAAACAACCATTTAATTGCTTGGTTATAATTCATTAGAACACAAAATCACGCAACAATATGAATGTTATAAATCCAGCTAAGTAACCAATAAATGCTAAAAATGCTATCTTTTTTATGTACCACATAAAATCAATCTTCTCCATTCCCATTGCTACAACACCTGCAGCAGATCCGATAATAACCATACTTCCACCTGTCCCAGCAGCATATGCGATTCCATGCCACAGCGGATTGTCAATTGATTCTCCAAACATACCCATAGAAGCAGCAACCAACGGAACATTATCAATTGCAGCTGAAAGAAAGCCTAAAATAAATACAACAATATCTAAACCATCAAATACTATCCAGTCAACATTTTCGAAAGTTGAAACAAGCCACTGTCCTACTCCAAATACAATTCCCAGGGCTTCAAGAGCACCTACAGCCATTAAGATTCCCAAGAAAAATAATATACTTGGCATCTCAATTTTAGTTAATGCATGATGAACTGGACTGTGATAGGAAGTGTTTGATTCAGATGTTTTTAATAAATTATTGTTATAAAATTCAGCAATTGTAGCAACTACTGCTAGTGAAAGCATCATTCCAACATAAGGTGGTAAATCAGTTATTATCTTAAATATTGGAACAAAAACAATCGATGACAAACCAATTATCAACATTTTAAATCCATATGGATTTTGACTTTCATTGTTTTTTGGAGGAATAATTTCGCCTTTAAAAATTTTATATTTTGAAGCAACATATGTTGGTACAATCATACATACCAAGGAAGGAATTATCAAATATTTAATTAATGCTCCAATGGATACTTTGTTACCTATCCATAACATAGTGGTTGTAATATCACCAATTGGAGACCAAGCACCACCAGCATTAGCAGCAACGATTATCATTCCTGCATACCATAATTTTAAATTTTTATCATTAACTAGTTTTTGAAGAATGGTTATTAATACAATTGTAGCTGTTAAATTATCTATAATTGCAGATAAAATAAAAGCAAGGAAACATATTATCCATAAAATTTTTGCTTTACTTTTTGTTTTAATCAGTCTTTTTATTGTTGCAAAACCATTAAAAAAATCTACAGTTTCAACAATAGTCATAGCACCGATCAAAAAAACTAAAATTTCAGCAGTGTGACCCAAAAAATAATTTAAAACATACTTTAATTTATCAGGCATCAATTCCTTGTTTTTGGTGTCAATTTCAAAAACAGTCAAATCAAAATATGAAATTAAACCCCACATTATTGCCATCATAACAAGGGCAGGAATTAATTTATCAATCTTAAGGGAATGTTCAAATGCTATTGCAAGATATCCAAGAACAAAAACGGAGATAATTATAACTTCAATCATATATCAAATATTCAATTATGGTACGAAATTATTTAAAATAAATAAAAAAACGCCTGAATTTTTGAAAAGTTAATATTAATTAAAGAATTATTTAAAGTATTGTATGGTATTTGCTTAGTATAGAATATAAAATTGTTATTTTGCTTATTCCACTAAAAACTAATGACTCTAAAAGAACAAGGATTATATAGCCCAGCTTATGAACATGACAACTGCGGTGCTGGTTTTATTTGTAGTTTAACTGGTGAAAAAACTAATAAAATCATTCACGATGCACTTAACATTTTAACTTGTCTTGAACATAGAGGTGCTGTTAGCTCAGACGGTAGAACTGGTGATGGTGCTGGTATATTAATTGAAATCCCACATAAATATTTTTCAAATCAGTGTGATTTTGAGATTCCAGAACCGCAAAACTATGCGGTTGGAATGCTTTTTTTACCTCAAAAATCAAATCAACAGAAATATTGTATTCAGGAATTTGAAAAACAAATTTTTATTCAAAATTTAAAAATAATTGGATGGAGAGATGTCCCAGTTAATTCTAAAGTTGTTGGAGATATTGCTTCAAAATCCCAACCAACAATTAAACAAGTTTTTATTGGTAAAGAGAATTCAAAACAAACAGAAGAAGAGTTTAATCTTAAATTATTTTTAGCTAGAAAGATAGCTGAAAATTTAATTTATAATAGTCCGCTTTCACAAAAAAATTATTTTTACTTTTCTAGCCTACACACACGATCAATAATATATAAAGGTTTATTAATTCCTGAGGATATTGAAAGATTCTACCTAGATTTAAAGAATCCCCTTTTAGTTACTAGGCTAGCACTTGTTCATCAACGTTTTTCTACAAATACTTTTCCGACTTGGGACTTAGCTCAACCATTCAGGTATATGTGCCACAATGGAGAAATTAATACGTTGCGGGGGAATGTTAGCAGAATGGTCGCTAGAGAAGAACTTTTAAAATCAAAGTTTATTGATGAGAAATACTTAGATAAAATTTTTCCAATTATTTTGAAAGGTAAGTCTGACTCTGCTTCAATGGATATGGTTGTAGAATTATTATTAATGACAGGTAGATCTCTTCCTGAAGTGATGATGATGCTTGTGCCTGAAGCTTGGGAAAACCACAAATCAATGAACGTTGCTAAAAAGGCTTTTTATGAATTTAACGGTTGTATCATGGAGCCATGGGACGGGCCAGCGTCAGTGCCATTCACTGATGGAAAATTTATAGGTGCTTTATTGGATAGAAATGGTCTAAGACCCTCCAGATATTCTGTCACAAAAGATGGTTACGTAATAATGTCTTCTGAAACAGGCGTAGTTGAAATAAAACCAGAAAATGTAGAACATCATGGGCGTTTAGAACCTGGAAAGATGTTTCTTGTTGATATGGATGCAGGGAGAATTATAGAAGATGATGAGATTAAAGAAAAAATTGTTAATAAACATCCCTACAAAAAATGGGTAAACGAAAACATCTTACAATTAAGTAAAATTCCTTACACAGGGAATAGAACACCAGATGAAAAAATTAGTTTTGAAAAAAGACTTAAAGTTTTTGGATATACCAAAGAGGATTTAAATACAATTATAATTCCAATGTGTTTAAAAGGAAAGGAATCTATAGGTTCAATGGGTACTGATACCCCACTTGCAGTTCTCTCCAAAAGACCACAACTTTTGTATAACTATTTTAAACAACTATTTGCTCAGGTAACTAATCCTCCTCTTGATGGAATTAGAGAAGAAATTGTTACTGATACTAGTCTTACTATAGGAAGCGATTATAATATTTTTGATGTCGTTTCTGAACACGCAAAAAAGTTAAAAATCAAAAACCCCATTATTTCAAACGAAGATCTTGATAAAATTAAATATATTAAACACAATGACTTTAGAGCTGCATCTATTAGAGCTCTGTACAAGTTATCCAAAGGACATAATGGTCTTGAGGAAGCTTTAGAAAAAATGGTTATTAAGGTTGAATCTAAAGTTGATTCTGGACATAATATTATAATATTAAGTGATAGAAATGTAAGTGAGAAATTAGCTCCGATACCCATACTTATAGCATGTTCCTACATTCATCATTCTATGATAAAAAGAAAAAAAAGATCAAAATTTGGAATTGTAATCGAATCTGCTGAACCTAGAGAACCTCATCACTTTTCCATGCTTTTTGGATATGGAGCAAGTGCAATAAATCCATACCTAGTTAATGAAATAATTAATTATAAACATAAAGTTGGTGTACTTGATAATCTTGAAGAAGCTATTGTTAACTATAACAATGCAGTAGCAAAAGGAATTCTTAAGGTCATGAACAAAATTGGTATTTCAACACTACACTCATACAGGGGAGCACAAATATTTGAAGCATTGGGATTAAGACAAAAATTTATTAATAAATATTTCAATAATACTTCATCAAGAATTGAAGGCGTAGGTTTATATGTTATTGAAAAAGAAATTGCGAGCAGACTCAAGAAAGCTTTCAAATCTGAAAATAAATTTAACAATGTTGAATTTGGTGGTGATTACAAGTGGAGAAGAAATGGTGAAGCCCATATGTTAAATCCTTTAACTATTTCAAAACTTCAACAATCTGTTAGACAAGAAAGCTATTCTACTTATAAAATATATTCCGATAAAATAAACAAACAAAGCGAACAGTTTATGACATTGAGAGGTTTGATGAAATTCTCTGAATTTGACCCTATTCCAATTGATGAAGTAGAACCTTGGACTGAAATTGTAAAAAGATTTAAGACTGGTGCTATGTCTTTTGGTTCCCTAAGCAAGGAAGCGCATGAAAACCTAGCCATTGCTATGAATAGAATTGGAGGGAAAAGTAACTCTGGAGAAGGTGGCGAAGATCCTGCAAGATTTATAAAAGATAGAAATGGAGACTCAAAAAAAAGTTCCATCAAACAAGTAGCTTCAGGTCGATTTGGTGTTAGTTCTCATTACTTAACCAATGCAACAGAAATTCAAATAAAGATGGCTCAAGGAGCTAAACCTGGTGAAGGAGGTCAATTACCTGGTCCAAAAGTGAGTCCGATGATTGCTAAAGTTAGAAATTCTACCCCTTATGTAGGACTTATCTCTCCACCTCCCCACCATGATATATATTCTATAGAAGACTTAGCTCAATTAATTTATGATTTAAAAAATGCTAATAGATCAGCTCGTATTAATGTTAAACTTGTCTCTGAAGTTGGAGTTGGCACTATAGCTGCTGGTGTTGCAAAAGCTAAAGCTGATGTTATATTAATTTCTGGTTTTGATGGAGGAACAGGTGCATCGCCCTTAACATCATTAAAACATTGTGGATTACCATGGGAACTTGGAATAGCAGAAGCGCAGCAAACTCTTGTGATGAACAACTTAAGAAGCAGAGTCGTAGTTGAATGCGATGGTCAGCTTAAAACAGGTAGGGATGTTGCAGTTGCGTGCCTTTTAGGAGCTGAGGAATTTGGATTTTCAACTGCACCATTAGTTGCTTCAGGTTGCATCATGATGAGAGCATGTCATTTGAATACATGTCCTGTTGGAATTGCTACAACCGATCCAGAATTAAGGAAGAATTTTAAAGGAAAGCCTGAACATGTTATAAATTACATGTATTTTGTTGCTCAAGAGTTAAGAGAAATTATGTCAAACTTAGGTTTTAGGACCATTGATGAAATGATAGGCAAAAGTGAAAAATTAAACACTAAAGATGCTTTAAATTACTATAAAATTAAAGGAATTGATCTTTCAAAAATACTATATAAACCAAAAGTTGATTTAAATACACCAATCAGAAATACTGAAAAACAAAATCATAATCTTGAAAATGTTCTTGATTTTACAATTCTTAGAAAGGCAAAATTAGCCATTGATAAAAAAATTAAAATGTCACTTGATTTTAAAATTAAAAATACAGATCGAACTGTGGGGGCTATTTTAAGTAATGAAATTTCAAAAAAATATGGTGGGAAGGCCTTACCAAAAGATACACTTGAACTAAAATTTAGTGGGTCAGCCGGTCAAAGTTTTGGAGCTTTCTCTGTTAAAGGACTAAAAATGATTGTTGATGGTACAACGAATGATTATTTTGGTAAAGGACTTTCTGGGGCAACAATTATTGTAAGAAAACCTATGAAAGCTACTTTCAAATCAAATGAGAATGTTATAACCGGTAATGTTAGCCTTTATGGTGCTACCTCTGGTGAAGCCTACATTAATGGAATTGCTGGTGAAAGATTTTGTGTAAGAAATTCTGGTGCCACAGCAGTTGTTGAGGGTGTTGGTGATCATGGTTGTGAGTACATGACTGGTGGTTCTACTGTTATTCTTGGTAAAATAGGCAGAAATTTTGCTGCTGGTATGAGTGGAGGTATCGCATATATTTACTCAGAATCACATAATTTTGATAACAGAAACTTTAACATGGAAAGTATTGAATTAGAAAAACCTGAAGACCAAGATTTGGATTTTATTAAATCTTTGGTTGAAAATCATTTTTCATTTACATCAAGTAAAGTTGCTGAAGAAATTATATCAAATTGGAAAGAAAATAAAAATAAATTTATTAAGGTAATGCCTACAGAATACAAGGCAGCTTTAGAAAAAATGGCTAATGATAAAATTGTCTCAATTATAAAATAATTATGGGGAAAGTTAGAGGTTTTTTGGAATATGAAAGAGCTGATGAAGCTTACATACCTGTCACGAAAAGACTTAAAAATTATGATGAATTTACTATTCAACCAAAAGATAGCGAACTTGAAGAGCAAGGTGGAAGATGTATGGACTGTGGCGTTCCTTTTTGTCACTCTGGGTGTCCTCTGGGAAATTTAATTCCTGACTTCAATGATGCTGTTTACAATAAAGAATGGGAACATGCTCTAGAAATATTACATTCCACAAATAATTTTCCAGAATTTACTGGAAGGTTATGTCCTGCACCATGTGAATCAGCTTGTGTACTTGGAATAATAAGTCCTCCTGTATCAATTGAAATGATTGAAAAATATATTGTCGAAAGAGGATTTAAAGAGGGTTGGATTAAAGCTAAAAAACCGTTAAAAAGAACAGGAAAAACTATAGCAGTTGTTGGGTCAGGACCAGCTGGTCTTGCTGCAGCGCAGCAACTAAATTCTGTTGGTCATAAAGTCACTGTATTTGAAAGAGACGAGAAGATAGGTGGACTTTTAAGATATGGTATACCTGATTTTAAAATGGAGAAATCTGTAATTGACAGAAGAGTTAATTTAATGATTGAAGAAGGTGTTAAGTTTAAAACTTCTGTTGAAGTTGGAAAGGATATCGAAATAAAAACTCTTGAGAAAAAATTTGATATTTTACTTTTATCAGGTGGAGCAACAATAAAAAGAGGACTACCAATAAAAGGAAGTAAGCTGAATGGTGTTGTTCAAGCAATGGACTTTTTAAAACACCAAAATGAAGTTGTAGATAAAGTTTCAGTTCCAATGAAGAAGCTCTCAGCTAAAGAAAAAAATGTTATTGTAATTGGTGGTGGTGATACTGGCTCAGATTGTATTGGAACATCAAATAGACATAAAGCAAAATCTGTTGTAAACTTTGAGATTCAAGATAAACCTCCTAAAAACAGAGGAGAAGAAAATCCATGGCCATACTGGCCTTTTACATTAAAGACTAGTTCTTCGCACAAGGAAGGTATTAAAAGGCAATGGTCCATTATGACAAAAGAATTTATTGGTGATGAAAAAGGGAATCTAACTGGATTAAAGACTGTGAATGTTTCATGGGAAAAGGATGTTAATGATAAATTTAAACTTCTAGAAATTGAAGGATCTGAAAAAATTTGGCCATGCGATTTAGCATTATTAGCACTAGGATTCACTGGACCTGAGGGTTTGTTATTTCATGATCTCAATACAAAACTTGATAAAACCTGTAAACCATTAACAAATAATTATCAAACTTCAAATCCAAAAGTATTTGCTGCTGGTGACTTAAGAAGAGGACAGTCTTTAATTGTTTGGGCTATTTCTGAAGGTAGAGAAGCTGCATATCACATTGATAAGTTTTTAATGGGTAGTTCTAATTTACACTCAAAGACAAAAGGAGACTTGCCGTCAGTTAAATAAATTCCAGTTCAAGCCAAATCTAAAACTTGAATCTCTGTATGGCATCGAAGTAGACGTAAAAAAATTGTTCCCAGAAAAGGAAGAATTAATATGCTCAAAAATAAAGAATAATCTAGTCTGCCTAATTTTAGCATTTAAAAAGAAATCAATTATTGGATATTCACCGATTTTTCTTTTATCCTGTATATGAAAAGTGGAAATTATAGGATTATATTCATTAATAAAAAACTTTGAGAAAATTTTAAAATTAAATCCTGATTGAATTTCTAAAACATTATTAAATATCTTTTCAGAAATATAAAATGAGTTTCGGTACACATAATTAGGGATATTTAAAATATTTTTATTTTGATTTACTTTTTGGATCAATAAACTATTATTCATAGAAAACTTTCCAAATAAAAAGCTCTTATTATACTTCAATTTAAATAAATTTATATCAGTATCAGATTGATTAATTTGAGGAATATACGATTCATTATCACCTACTTTTGTAGTAACATAAACGAAATTATTAATGATAGAGCCAGACAAATTGAATTCTCCAAATTTTTTGTTTTTATAATTAATTATAATATTATTTGTATTTATTAATTCATTCTGATTACTCCAGTTTATTTCATTAAAACTGCTGTAATAGGAGTCATATATTAATCCTGGATGTGATTTAACTGAGGATAACTTTAAATTTAAATCTAAATTATATTTTTTGGATGGTTTTAAAATTAAATTAAGCCTATCTCCAACTCTATTTCCGTTAATTTTTTTTTGAAAATCGAAATCAATATCTAAAATTTCAAAACTCTTATTTAATTTAATTGAAAAAAGATTTGAATTTTCATTGATTTTTTCATCATCTGAATTAAGATTAAAATATTCATAATTAAAATTGATAAATCCAATCTCAAAAAAATCAAAAATAAGATTTGAAATATTCAAACTAATTTTATTTTTTATAGATCTAAACTTAAATTTATCTCTCACAGATGAATTTTGGTTAGTTAAATCTCCATAATAATTATTTATAATTGATTGATTATATGCATTATTAATGGTAACATAATGTATTGAATGTTTAAGTTTAAAGTCATTTTTATCTTGTGTTAATTTAAATGAGTTTCTTGAATAAAAATCTCTTTGAAAATAAACGTTAATTGCATCTTCAAGTTTAACATTTAACTTAGATCTCTCATTAAAAACTGGGTCTTCAGATTCAAAATCGTTTAAGGATAATAAAGTTAAACCTCCATTCTCATGTTTTTCTAACTTTTGAGATATATAAAATGATTTGGAGCTAAATTTTTCAGAATTATAGTTATAAGTAAAGTTAAAGTTTTTTGAGCCAGATAAGGAGTTTTGATATTTACCCAAGGACCTTAAAGCTTTAAAAGCTAGTGAAAAATTAAGTTTTCTATTGACGTTTGTCGTGAACAAAACATCAGTTAATTGACCTTGAGAAAAAACTGATTTGAATAACAGTTCTGTCATTGGGTATGCGACATCATAAAAATAAACGTCTTCTTTAGATTGAAGTTGACTGTTATTTGCATTAAAACCAATTCTTGGGTAGTTAGTATCATTTAAATTATAAGAAAGTTTATTATATACTTGACCAACATTATTGGGTTTTATAAACTCAAAATTGTCTTTTCTTCTAAAATTAAATTCATAAAACTTATTTATATTGAGAGTAGTATCTAGCAGTATAGTATCATTTTTTACATTAAATTTTTTTAATTTTTGAATATCAAACTTAAAAACTTCAATGGAAATCGAATCACCAAGGTTTGAAAAAGCTTCATTTAAAGCATCTTCTCTTATTTGGTTATAAGAACTATATGAGAAAAGAAATGTTATAAAAAAAAAGATTAATCGCACAGAATATTTTTATTTAATATTGATAAATTAAACACTAATTTAATGAATGAAATATGATAAAAAGGTATAATAATAAGATTTTGGTGTGTGGTATAGATGAAGCAGGAAGGGGCGCTTTTGCTGGACCAGTAACTGTATCTGCAGTTATATTACCTAAAAATTATTATAATCCTGAAATTAAAGATTCAAAAAAATTAAGTGATT
>JBELHE010000042.1:0-13983 GCA_042091575.1 Cryomorphaceae bacterium | reverse complement strand
ACATTAATTTTCATTAGTTTTGTTTAAGTGAAAGTGATACTACGGGGAACATAAAGTGTTCCCCTGGGGAACACCCTAAAAAATTAAGCTATTGAAAATGAATAGCTTAAGATGTGAGTTCGAGTCCAGTATGACCCACTAACATTGCACAACAAAAAGTCGTAAATTTGTAAATAAATTTAATCAAATGAAAAAAATAACTTTTATTATGTTAATACTTTTATTAGCATCTTGTTCCACTCCAAAGCAGAATCCAGACTTTGAAAAAAATGTTGAATTAACTAAACAGTGGTTTGAAAAATGGGAATCTGAAGATCTAGATTATTTAGCATCACAATTAAGCGATGATATTGAATGGCAGGGCGCTTGGTATGCTAACAAAGAATTATATAATACAAAAGATGATGTTATGTCATATATTTCTGGATGGATCAATGCAATGGAAGACATTGATTATTCACCAGAAAATTTCCTACCCGGAGTTGACCCTGAAACTAATATGCTCAACGGGAGTGTGAGAACATACGGTACTTGGACAGGTAAAAACACTGCTTCTGGTAAAAGTTTTGAGGTAAAATTTTATCATTATTTTACCTATGATGATAATGGGATGTTAATTAATGGTGGTGATTATGGTGATGCTACAGGGACTCTTATGGCTGTAGCACCAGATCCTGTAGAATAATATATTTATTTAGAAAAGCGCCAAAAGGTACTTTTTTTTTCAATTTTGGCACTTGATTTGTAAAGTTATTATTGATGAAATTTATAGGTAATATTCCTATTTCAGGTTGGTGTTTTTCGACTTTTTCCAAGGATGATATTTCTGTTTTTGAAAAGCTTCTTGAAATATTTAAGGAGTTGTTAACATATACATCTGGTGATTTTGATGAAGCTGTAGATTGGCTTAGGGAATTAGACAAAGAATATTCTTTAACAACAGATGATTACACTATTGATGACTTTATTAATGATCTTTTAAATAAAGGATTTATTTCATCTGAAATAAATGTTGATACAAATAAAGAATTATTAAAAATTACCTCTAAGATGGAAAAAGCTCTGAGGAAATTTGCTTTAAAGAAAATTTTTGGTCAAATAAAAAAATCGAAACAGGGAAATCACAAGTCAAAACATTCAGGATCCAGTGATGATGATTATTCAGATATTAAAAATTTTGAGTTTGGAGATCCCTTTGATAAAATAATCGTGAGTGAAAGCTTAAAAAACATGTATAACCGAACTGGTAGTGATGAATTGAATTTGATTTCTGATGATATAGTTGTAAGTAACGGGACTTTTAAATCACAAATGAGTACTGTTTTAATGATTGATATTAGTCACAGTATGATTTTGTATGGTGAGGACAGAATTACACCAGCAAAAAAAGTAGCAATGGCTTTAGCGGAATTAATAACAACCAGATATCCAAAAGACACTTTAGATATTATTGTTTTTGGGAATGATGCAAAATTAGTTGAGCTCAAAGATTTACCTTATTTAAAAGTTGGACCTTACCACACAAATACTGTTGCTGGAATTCAGTTAGCTATGGATATTCTAAAGAGAAAAAAGAATAATAACAAACAAATTCTTATGATTACTGACGGAAAACCAAGCTGTCTAAAATTAAAAGATGGAAGTTATTATAAAAACAGTAATGGTTTGGATCCTAAAATAATTAACAAATGTTATAACATGGCAAAACAAGCTAAAAAGTTAAAGATTCCAATCACTACTTTCATGATTGCAAGAGATTCTTATTTACAACATTTTGTTAAAGAATTTTCTAAAGCAAATGGTGGTAAAGCATTTTATACTGGCTTAGATAATTTAGGAGAAATGATTTTTGAAGATTATAATAGTAATAAAAAAAGAAAGATATAAATGAAAAAACCAAATATTGAAACTTTAAAGGAATTAAAGAGATCAGACTATGTGTCACATTCAATAAAAGATGAGCTATGTAAAAATCTATCCCTTCTACTCAAAAGTGGAAAACATTCGTTTGAAGGAATACATGGTTATGAAAGTACTGTCATCCCAGATTTGGAAAGGGCTATTTTATCAAAACACAATATAAATTTTTTAGGACTTAGAGGTCAAGCAAAAACTAGATTAGCTAGAAAAATGATTGATTTACTGGATGAGTGGATTCCAGTCATCAAAGGATCTGAAATAAACGATGACCCAACATTACCAATTTCTAATTACGGAAAAAAAATGGTTCAAGAAAAAGGTGATGATACTGAGATTGATTGGATACATAAAACCGAGAGATTTTATGAAAAATTAGCTACACCTGATGTTACAGTATCTGATTTAATTGGCGATATTGATCCAATTAAGGCAGCATCAATGAAATTATCTTATGCTGATGAGAGAGTAATACATTTTGGAATGATTCCAAGAGCAAATAGGTCTATTTTTGTGATAAATGAATTACCTGACTTACAAGCTAAAATTCAAGTTGCATTGTTTTCAATACTGGAAGAAAAAGAAATTCAGATAAGGGGTTTCAAATTACGTTTGCCTCTTGATCTTCAATTTATTTTTACTGCAAATCCAGAAGATTATACAAATAGAGGAAGTATTGTAACTCCCCTCAAAGATAGAATTGGTTCTCAGATAATTACTCATTATCCTTTGACAACTGAAATTTCAAAAAAAATTACAAATCAAGAATCAAATTTTGTTGATTCTAATATATACGTTCCTGAAATTGCAAAGGATTTAGTTGAAGAAATTAATTTTGCAGCAAGAAAAAGTGATTATGTTGATTATAAAAGTGGAGTTAGTGCAAGAATGAGTATTACAGCATTCGAAAATTTAGTTAGTACTACTAAAAGAAGAATGTTAATTAATGGAGAAGATAAATCCTCTGTTAGGCTTTCAGATTTCGCAGGAATAATTCCCTCAATAAACGGAAAAATTGAGTTAGTGTATGAGGGTGAAGAACAGGGGGCTGATCAAATTTCTTATGACCTTATTAATGAAGGTGTAAAGTCACTATTTTTAAAGTATTTTCCTGAAATAAAGAAACTACAGAAGGCAGATGAGAAATCCCAATACGATGATATTACAGAGTGGTTTTTGATGAGTAATAAAGAAATTTTTATTGGAGATGAGTTTACTAATAGTGAATACGAAAAAATATTAAATAGTATTAAACCACTCAGCCAACTCACCAATAAATATTGTAAAAATCACAAAACAGAAGACTTATTATTTTTTAAAGAAATATTACTTTGGGGTCTTTCAGCTTTTAAAAAACTAGAGAAGAACAGAATGCTTGACGGATTAGAATTCAAAGATTCCTTGGGTTCATATTTCAATGATATAAACAAATAGATATCATTTTAAATAGTATTTATTATTTTGAAAACCATTTGTGTTTACCAAAAAAATTCCTTGGTACTGGTTTTTTGTTAGACAAGTACCTGTCTAAACCTAGGATAACACTGTTTAAATATTTTTTTAAGTTTGGTTTTAAAACAAAGTAATGTGGAAATAGAGAAATCATTTTAGATTTTTCTCTCATGAAGTGAGGATAGAGTGTAATGCTAAGATAAGAGCTATTTTTTTTCTCTGTAATTTCCCACTTTACTAAAGATTTATTTCCACCTTTCCTTCCAATTAGTAATTCGTATCCTTTCTTTTCTTCCCATTTAATAAAATTTCTTATTAATTTAAATTCGTTTAGGTATACAATTTCATCTTGGGATCCTTTTCCACACCATTTAATTACATTATTAGATTTACAAAATGGGTGAAATAGTTCAAGATTTTTTGGAGAGGAGATTAAATCCCAAATTTCATCTCTATTTGAATTAATTTTTTTTGTTAATTTAATGCACCATGATTTTTTGTAATTTATCATTAAACTAACATAATTTTATTTTATGATTTTTCAAAAAGAAATAGTTATAAAACCATATCCAAGAGGTTTTCATTTAATTAGTAATCAAGTATTTAATGAATTACCTAAAATGAGCGGTATTGTAAATGTATTTATAAAACATACATCCGCAAGTATAACAATAAATGAAAATGCTGATCCAAGTGTAAGAGTTGATTTTGAGAACCACTTCAATAAACTAGTCTCGGATCAAGATGTTCACTATACACACACGATCGAGGGTCCTGACGACATGACCTCTCACATAAAAAGTTCTTTATTAGGGTCATCAGTTAACTTCCCAATTAAAGATGGTATTCCTCAAATTGGAATATGGCAGGGAATTTATTTATGTGAACATCGTAATATGGCTTCATCCAGGAAATTATTTATTACAATTATAGGCGAATAAGACATTATGTCTTGATATCCAGCTATTTAAAATGTCATTTTGACATAAAAAATAAAAGGAATGTGATTTGATATATATTAATAAAAATTATTAATGAAAACAGATCAATTTACATTTAAGACTCAAGAAATTTTACAAGATTCTCAACAAAAAGCACTAGAAAAAAGTCACCAAACTGTTGAAAACAGTCATATTCTTAAGTCTATTATTGATAATGATAATAATATCTTTCCATATGTTTCTAATCAGTTAGAGGTTAACAATGAAATTATTAAATCTACTGTAGAAAAAATGATTGATTCCATTCCCAAAGTAAGTGGTGATTTTGTAGGTTTTTCACAAGACTCTTCAAAAACATTGATGAAAGCAATAAATCATTCGAAAAAAATGGGAGATAATTATGTTTCTGTTGATCACTTATTAATTTCATTAATTGATTCAAATAATGAATTATCAAAGGTTCTTATTGGATTTGGATATAATTTGGAAAAAGTAAAAGAAATTTTAATAAATATGAGGAAAGGTGAAAAGGTTAAATCATCCTCAGATGATACTAATATAAATTCACTTGAAAAATACGCAGTAAACCTCACTGTAAATGCAGGTGAGGGTAAATTAGATCCTGTAATTGGAAGAGATGACGAAATAAGAAGATTACTACAAATTCTATCGAGAAGGTCAAAAAATAACCCGATTTTAGTTGGTGAACCAGGTACTGGAAAGACTGCAATTGCTGAAGGTTTGGCAAAGAGAATAATTGAAGGTGATGTTCCTGAAGATTTAAAAGAAAAAATGATTTATGCTCTGGATATGGGAGCATTAATTGCTGGAGCTAAATATAAAGGGGAATTTGAGGAAAGATTAAAATCTGTTATCAAAGAGGTTACAGGTAGTGATGGAAGAATAATATTGTTTATTGATGAAATTCATACACTTGTTGGAGCTGGTGGAGGACAAGGTGCTATGGATGCAGCAAACATTTTAAAACCTGCATTAGCAAGAGGTGATTTAAGAGCGATTGGTGCAACAACTCTTGATGAGTTTCAAAAATATTTTGAAAAAGATAAAGCTTTAGAAAGAAGATTCCAGAAAGTTTATGTAGATGAACCAGATATTGAAAATTCCATTTCAATTTTAAGAGGAATTAAGGAGAAGTATGAAGCTCATCACAAGGTAAAAATTTTAGATGAAGCACTCATTGGAGCTGTTAAATTGTCTAGTAGATATATATCTGACAGATTTTTACCTGATAAGGCTATCGATTTAATGGATGAATCTGCTTCAAAATTAAGGCTAGAAATAAATTCTAAACCTGAAGAACTTGATACACTAGATAGAAAAATAAGACAAATTGAAATAGAATTAGTTGCTATAAAAAGAGAAAAGGATAAAAAAAAGATTAAAAAACTTAATGATCAATTATCAGAATTTAAGCAGGAAAGAAACTTGTTGTTTACAAAATGGGAAAATGAAAAGGATGTGATTGAAAGGGTACAACAAACAAAAATTAATATTGACGAATTAAAATCTCAAGCTAAAAAGTATGAAAGAGATGGTGACTATGCAAAAGTTGCTGAATTAAGATATGGTAAAATTAAAGATTTTCAAGAAAAACTAAAAGTTTATGAACTTGAGATGACTAAACAGTTTGATCAAGATTCATTATTGAGTGAAGAAGTTACATATGATCATATAGCTGAGGTTGTGTCAAAATGGACTGGAATTCCAGTTTCAAAAATGTTAAAGTCTGAAAAATCAAAATTATTAGAACTGGAAAGTCAAATTTCTGAAAGACTTGTTGGTCAAATTGACGCTATTGAGTCAGTTAGTGATTCTATCAGAAGAAGTAGATCTGGACTTCAGGATGACAATAGACCAATTGGAAGTTTCTTGTTTTTAGGTACAACTGGTGTTGGAAAAACAGAGTTAGCCAAAGCTATAGCTGAAATTTTATTTGATGATGAACAAAATATTGTAAGGATTGATATGAGTGAATATCAAGAGCAACATTCTGTAAGTAGATTAATTGGAGCTCCACCTGGTTATGTTGGATATGATGAAGGTGGACAATTAACTGAAGCTGTAAGAAGAAGACCCTATTCTGTAATTCTTTTGGACGAGATTGAAAAGGCTCACCCTGACACTTTTAATATTTTATTACAATTACTAGATGAAGGAAGATTGACTGACAGTAAAGGTAGGACAGCAGATTTCAGAAATACTATAGTAATTATGACTAGTAACTTAGGTAGTGAAGAAATTCAAAGATCGTTTGAGGAGATTAATGACTTTAATAAAGCTAAATCTCGAGCAATGGAATCTACTATGATGCTTTTAAAAAAATCATTGAAACCCGAATTTTTGAATAGAATCGATGACATAATTTTATTTTCTCCACTAAACAATAAAGAAATAAAAAAAATTATTGAGTTACAATTTGATATGATTTGTAAAAAGTTAAAAAATAAAAATATTGATCTTTCTATGACTGATGATGCATTAAACAAGTTATCTGAGCTAGGATTTGATCCAGAATATGGTGCAAGACCAGTAAAAAGAGTAATTCAAAAATACATACTTAACAACTTAAGTAAGATGATTCTTGGAGAGAAAGTTAATATCAAAAATAAATTAATAGTTGACTTTTTTGGAGATCAAATTGTAATAAGAAATTAATTTCATACTTTAAATAAGTATTTATGAAACACCTTTCTTTTTTACTTCTTTTTGTTACTTTTTTTTCATATTCACAAGAATTTGATGATAAAATAAATAATCTAATCCAGGACAATATTGAAGAAATTATTGAATTAAGGCACTGGTTTCATGAAAATGCTGAGCTAAGTAATCGTGAATTTAAAACAGCCGAAAGAATTGCACAAGAACTTATAAAAATCGGTTATAGTCCCAAAACAGAAATTGCAAAAACGGGGGTAGTAGCAATTTTAAATGAAGGTAAACCTGGACCAGTGGTTGGTTTAAGGGCTGATATTGATGGTCTCCCTGTTAAAGAAAGAGCAAATATATCTTGGGCATCAAAAATGACAGGAACATATAATGGAGAACAAGTGCCTGTTATGCATGCATGTGGACATGACATGCATACTGCTATTTTATTAGCTACTGCAAAAATATTATTTGAAATTAAAGATGAAATCCCAGGTCAAGTAAAATTTATTTTCCAACCTGCCGAGGAAGGAGCTCCTGCTGGAGAAGAAGGCGGTGCGCAACTTATGGTAAAAGAAGGGGTTTTAAAGAATCCAGATGTTGATGCCATATTTGGTCTTCACGTCTGGTCAGGCATGCATGCAGGTCAAGTTCATTTGAGACCTCAAGGTATTATGGCTGCTGTAAATGAATTTAGGATTGATTTAAAAGGGGTGCAGACTCATGGATCAACTCCGTGGACAGGCAGGGATCCAATTGTTACTGCCGCACAAATTGTTAATTCATTACAGACAATAGTAAGCAGAAGTTTGCCATTGACTGAAGCGGGAGCTGTTGTGACCATTGGAAGTATTCATGGTGGAGTAAGAAGTAATATTATTCCTGAAGATTTATATATGTTGGGCACAATCAGAACTCTTGACAATGACATGAAAGCTATTGTACTCAAAAGATTAGAAGAGATAGTATATAATGTAGCTAAGTCAAATAATATTGAAGCTAAAATTACTTATATGGTTTCATATCCTATAACATATAATGATCCACTTTTATACAATGAAGTTCTACCAACTTTAAAAAGGGTAAATGGAGACAAAAATGTCTATTTAATGAGAGCAATCACTGGAGCAGAAGATTTTTCTTACTTTCAGGAAAAAATTCCTGGTATTTATTTTTTTATTGGGGGATCAAAAAATGGAACTGATCTTTCAAAAGTAGCACCTCATCACACACCTGATTTTTATGTTGATGATTCTGCTATTGAAACAGGTATAAGATCAATGACATCATTAACAATTGATTATCTCTTTAACAATTAATTTTTTGAATTTTCTGGAGCTATTCTTCTTTTTGAAATTTGTTCATATGCATATCCAATTTCATATAACTTTTGTTCAGATTTAGATTTCCCTATAAATGTTAAACCAGCTGGCTGATTCCCAGAATTAAATCCCATTGGAACGGTTAGACATGGATTATGTGCTACTGCTGCATGTGCTGCATGGAAATTATTTATTGAGACAACAGCATCAATTTTATATTTATCAAAGGCTGAATCAAAAAACTTATTTCCGTTTTTAGATAATTTTTCTTTTAGTGATTTTAAACTCGATGAACTAAGAGTGTCGTTTATAATTGATCTAAAAATACCTTGACCATAAGGAGACCTTGTTATAGAATCCAAAGAATTATATTCAATAATTGATTTAATATCATTAACTAATAAATCTTTATTACCATAAGATTTAAAATATTTAACCAAGTCAATTCTCATATCTTCATCTAAAAGTTTTCTAAAGCCAGTTAAAGGAATATTTAATTGTTTTATTTCAATCATTTTTGCACCTGATGATTTTAATAAATCAATATTTTTTTTATAAAGTGAATCATTTTTATAAAAATTAGAATAATATCCTAAACTATAATTTTCAACTCTACTTTTTTTAATTAAGGTTAAGTCAATAGGGTTCGATTTATAAGAAGAAGAATCATTATTATCATATCCCATTATTGCATTCATGACAATTATATTATCAACTACAAATTTTGTCATCGGACCCGCAGTATCTAATGTTGATGAAATTGGAATAATTCCTGACCTACTTACAGAACCAATTGTTGGTTTCATTCCGACAAGAGAATTTGATGAAGCAGGGGATAATATAGATCCAGAAGTTTCAGATCCAATTGAAACTGCAGTTAAGTTTGAGGCAGTAGCAACTCCACTTCCTGAGCTTGAGCCTCCGGTATCAATTTTTTTTCTTCCATAAGGATTTAACGTTTGACCCCCCATTGAACTGTAACCATTAGGACAACCTGAACAAAAATAATTTGCCCATTCACTTAAGTTTGTTTTACCTAAAATAATCGCACCATTTTCTTTTAATTTTTTAACAATGTATGAGTCATCAGTTAGGTTATCTTTAAGGCTAAAAGCACCAGCAGTTGTTGCCAGTCCATCAAAACCAACATTATCCTTTAGAAGAATCGGTATACCATAAATTAAATGATTTTTATTTTTAGAATTTTGATCACTTAATTTAGCTTCTTTAAGTACGTTTTTATTTACTGAAATAATTGAATTTAAATATTGTTCTTTATCAAATTCAATTAAATATATTCTAGATAAGTAAAACAGAGTAAGTTCATAATATGAAAATTGTTTTTGAAAAATACTTTTTTGTATTTCTGGAATTGATTTTTCAATAATTAAATCTTTTATTTGATCATATCTTTCAACTAGAAATTTTGAAATATCATTTTTAAAATCACTGATAAGATTATTTTTGTCGTTAGAAATACTTTGAATTCTATTGTATCGTAATCTTTGATTGTCATTTTTTGAATTTTCTAGAATTTCACTTGATTGGTTATAATTAGTCCAAACTTTTAAGCTGTTTTCATTACATGAAACAGTAGCAAGAACTATGAAAAACAGCACTATTTTTTTCATAACAGACGATTATAAATTTCTT
Organism: Cryomorphaceae bacterium; assembly: GCA_042091575.1. GTDB lineage: Bacteria > Bacteroidota > Bacteroidia > Flavobacteriales > Flavobacteriaceae > Eutrophosalina. The sequence goes on along the minus strand of JBELHE010000042.1, from coordinate 4,031 downwards.
CCATTTTCATCCCCCTGGAGCCTTTTATCAGAATATTTTTACTTTCTATTGTTTTAAATTTATCTAGAAAATCAACTTTATTTTTAAAAAAATAATAAGATGATTTTTTTATTCTTTGGCTGAAAAATATTTCCCCAATAAAAATACAGCTATCTATTTCTTTACAAGTGCAAATTTCAATAATATCTTTGTGCTCTTGTTCTTTTAAATTACCGAGTTCATGCATATCACCAAGAATAGCAACCTTACGTCCTAAAATCAAGCTAAAAGATTCAATTGCTGAAATCATACTAGATGGATTGGCATTATATGCATCAAGAATTATTTTTTTATCATTTTTATTTATAATCTCAGACCTATTGTTTTTTAATTCAAAATTTACAAGCTTTTTGGATATATGATCTATATCAATTTCAAATAGTAGTCCCATCGATATGGCAGCGCATACATTAGAGTAATTGTAATTTCCATATAAGTTGGTTGAAACTATAGTGTTGTTATATTTGACAGAAACTTTTTGAGTTGAAATGTTTTTGAAATTATAGTTTGATTTTTCATTACTTCCAAACGTAACTGAGTTGTCATCCAAGAATTTGATCTGAACCTTATCGTCAGAATTAATTAGTAAGGATCTTTTTTCTTTAATCATCCATTTGTATAATTCTGTTTTTCCTTTTATTACTCCATCTAAATCCTTAAATCCCTCAAGGTGAGCTTTCCCAAAGTTTGTTATATATCCGATATCTGGTATTATTAGGTTTGTTAAAAAATCTATTTCTCCAAAATTGTTTGCTCCCATTTCAATAATTGCAATTTCAGTTTCAGGTCTAATCTTAAGTAAACTTAATGGTACTCCGATATGATTATTCAGATTTCCATCTGTACAAATAGTCTCAAATCGAATTTCTAAAACTGATTTTATTAGTTCTTTTGTACTTGTTTTACCATTACTCCCTGTTAAGGCTATAACTTTTGCAGATGATTTTTTTCTATTGAATTTTCCAAGATTTTGGAGAGTTTGAAGTACATTATCAACTTTTATAATTTGATTTTTAAAGGAATCATTTTGTAAATCAATATCTACAACTGCGTAGCTTGCACCTTTTTTAATTGCTTCTATTGCATAATCATTACCATCAAAGTTTTCACCCTTCAAAGCAAAAAAAATTGATTTTGGAATAATTTTTCTAGTATCAGTCGACACTAAGTACTTACAATCGATTAAGTGTTTATGCAGTTTATTTATCTCCACTATCTAAATATAAATAAAGTGAAATATAAAAAACAGGAAGATTTATCTTTTCTTAGGTTTGCTGGCGTTTCTTGCTTCTCCCAGATATGACATTGCACATCTAAAACCAATAAAGTTTGTAGTCATGTATTCAGGGTAAAATCTTCTTTGTGCGGGATCCAAGTAATAAGATCTGTCAAGCCATGAACCACCTTTGTAAACTCTTGATTCATTACTAATTAGTGATGTACTATTTAAAGATGAGCTACCTGTTTCAGAATTTACTGGAGAGTTATACATAGATTGATCTTTAGTCTGACCTGCCGAGAAAAACCTTGAAGATTCAGTATCTCCATCTCTGAAATTTCTATTATCAGCCGAGCTGTAATTAGTTCTCATTAAATCGTCTTCGTCTAAATTAACTTCAACTAAATCACCTGGAAGATTTTGTATATATATTCTGCCATTTGGTAATATTGAGTCAACTAATGTTTCCTTTGTAACAGTAGTTACTCTTCCGTTTTCAGAAATTAACGGTTTACTATATAGATTTCCTCTGTAATAGTTAAAATCATTAGCTTCATCGTCGATGATGGGTCTGTATACATCAGCTACCCATTCAGAAACATTTCCTGCCATACCAAATAAACCAAAACTATTTGGAGGATAAGATCTCACAGAGGTTGTTATCCCTGAACCTGTTTCTGACCATCCCGCAATTCCACCGTAATCACCCTTACCAAGTTTATAATTAGCCAATTGATCTCCAAGTGTTTTTTTCTTTTGACTTCTAGTATATTCACCTTGCCAAGGAAATTTTTTCTTTCCTCTATAAAGATTACCATCTCTTAATTCACCCAGTCCTAATGCAGCATATTCCCATTCTGTTTCAGTAGGAAGTCTGTACTCAGGTAAAATAAGTCCATTTTCAATCGAGGAATGAATTGTATCATTTTCTGTAACTGATTTATCTCCAATAACAGAGGAGATATTGCCATCGTAAGTTTTAGATGGGTCTAATAAATATGTTTTTGTATTAAATGACAATTTTGATATTGGGTTAAGAACTGAATCTCGATTTAGAAAACCTTTTTCAGCAAGAATTCTTTCATTAACTCTATTAGTTCTCCATTTTGCAAAATTATTTGCTTGATGCCAGCTAACTCCAACTACTGGGTGATTCTGGAAAGCAGGATGTCTAAGGTAATTGTTCACCATATCCTCATTAAAACCAAGAGGGTTTCTCCAAACTAGTGTGTCCGGCAGAGCTGCAACATATATTTTCTTTAGATCCGAGTCACCACCATACATTCTTTTAAGCCAATCTATGTATTCTAGATACATAATATTGGTTACTTCAGTTTCATCCATGAAAAAAGATCTAACATATTGCTGAGTTGGAGTATTGTTCCAATCATGCATTACATTGTCTTTAGTGTTCCCTTTGACAAATGTTCCGCCCTGAACAAACACCATTCCTGGAGCATTTTGTTGTCCTTTATATTTAGTTTCTGCTTGAAAACCTCCTTCAGTATTGATTTTCCAACCTGTAGCCTGAGATATATTCTTACCAGATTTATAATTATTTTTGCTACATCCAACAGAGATTAAAAGAGAAGCTAACAAAAAATATGTGTAGGATTTATTCATAGATCGATTGTAAATATATAAAGATTGAACAAAAAAATAATATTCACTCCTAAAAATATTCAATAATTAAGCCATAAAATATTTTTAAATTAAAATTAATTACGAATTAAATAGTGTTTATGTTAAAAAAATAAATATTAAATTTTATTTAATCATTTTTTTATCAATATGATAAATCTTTTTTTTTTAATTTTTCATTTATAATAATTATAAATAATATTTTTGATATTTGCCCAATCAAAAATTTTTTAATCCCTTTTTTTTGTATTCTTTTTTTTCAATTTCAATATTGTCAAGAAGTCTTTGTAAGCTCGGGCAACACTGATAAAAATGATAATTTAGAAATTGATTATTCCGTTGGACAAATTTTCTTTCAATCAAAAAAATCGGGACCATTTAATTATTCTGAAGGTATATTTCAAACTTTTAAAATTGGATTGTTCAATAATTTCGTTGAATTTGTAACTAAAGCATATCCTAACCCAAACAAAGGTATTTTTTATATCTCTCTTGACGGTGGGTTTACTGATTTAGATGTAATATCTTATAATATTACTTCCCCATCGGGACAATTAATTAGAGAAGGTAAAATGAAAGAAAATCCTTTTCAAATTGATATATCCTCTCTCTCATCCGGTGTTTATTTTGTTCACCTTTTCAGTTATGGAAAAAGTAAAACAATTAAAATTATTAAAGACTAAAAGCAATGAAAAAAATTATATTATTATTCTTAATGGTTATGAGTCCATTATTAACTTTTTCACAATCCTCAGATGCATTTTCATATCAAAGTGTATTGAGAGATGCAAATGGAAATATTATTTCAAATAGAAATGTTTTAGTTGAAGTTAGCATCTTGAGTTCGCAAAGCTTAGTTTATTCTGAAAGTCATAACACATCAACTAGCTCAAATGGAATAATATCTTTAAAAATTGGATCAAAAAATCAATCATCTTTTTCAAATATTGATTGGTCAAATAACAACCACTCTATTACAGTAAAGGTTTCCCTTGAAGGATCTGATTATTATGTAACAACTAAGAGTGATTTATTAAGTGTTCCATATGCGCTATACGCTAAAGAATCTGCTGATAGTCCTCAACTTATTTCTAGCATTGCTAAAGTACAGGCAGATGTAGATCAGAATGAA
>JBELHE010000041.1:0-13984 GCA_042091575.1 Cryomorphaceae bacterium | reverse complement strand
CAATTTCATCCCAAGAGTTGTTTTGGTACGATGTATTACTTGAGGTTGAAGGTGAAGATGTTGTTGAATTTGAAAAGACTGTTGACAAGTTTTACTCTTCCGTTGATTTTCCTGAAGATGTCTCAATGACTTTTTCGACAATTCCCTTGAAAGGAATGGGTTATGAGGAAACACATATTTTAAGCTTTGTAAGTCCGTCCTCAGAGTCATTAGCTAATTTGAGAGGATCGTTGAATGGTAGAAAATGGGAAAACTACTTAGAGGTTGTTAGACCCTTTATTGACAAAGTTAGATCTTCAGCAGGAGTCGCAATGATGACATATAATGAAGAACAAGTTAATCCAATTGGTCAAGCTTGGTGTTTTAAAATTAAGAGTAAAGATTTTCCTGTATTTTCTTCAGCCTTTAGTAAATTGATGGAAACTTTTGAATTTCCTGGTTTCATTGCTTTAGCTCAAGTAAATCATGGTATTTCTAATGGAGAAAATGTTATTATATATGGTACCTATGAGAATTTAAACTCTGCTTTTATGTTTGGACCTAAAAACGATAATGAAGCTCAGGCTTTCGGAGAATTTTTTAATACAACAGGTGATATTTCTGAATTTACTCAGACTTGGACTAGGGTTAAGATTAAAGAATATAACTAATTAAAAAAGGCCCTCTTCGAAGGGCTTTTTTTATGCAAAAAAATTAAATCCCAGAAAGAATAAAAATTGTGCAATAAATAAATTCAGAGAAAAAATAAATTCTTTGTTTTTATAAAAATATTGGTATAACCACTGAGTAACTAAAGAAGTTAATCCCCATCCAATATAATTTTGAATTGGTGCTTTAGAACCACTAAATTCCCAATAGTCAAGAACTGGTGCAATTGGTTCCAATGTAAGATCAAGGATTAGCATTAATACTACACCGAAAATTATAGCTAAAACTTTTGAATTATTAAATATTTTTTCAGAAATACTACCGCAAATTACTGTTAAAACAACCCAATTAAACCCAATTAAAATAGGAACGCCTAATAACTTTAACCCTAAATTGTTTCCATATTCATAATTTCCAAAAATCAATCCATACTGAACACCTAATATTTCTGCTAACATTCCAACAAAAAATATCATAAATACTATAAAAAACTTTAATCTAGATGCTTTAGTTTGATTTACAAATAAAAGCGTTGTTGATATAAATAAATTTAATGGTGTCAATGAAGCAAAAAGGTTTTTGTCGATGTACAGTAAACCTAATAGGCCTGAAAGATGGAAAAGCCAAATAATAATAATTGAAACCTTTTTATTAAAATCTAAATTCATTTATTTACTATATCTGAAATAATTTTTCCTGACATTATACACAATGGGATTCCTCCACCTGGATGAACACTCCCGCCACAAAAATATAAATTAGAAATTTTAGTAGAAAAATTCGGGTGTCTTAAAAAAGCAGAATAAATATTATTGCTTGATGTTCCATAGAGAGAACCTTTATGCGAATTTGTACTTGATTCAATATCAACAGGTGATATAATTCTTTCCTCAACAATGTGTTTTTCAATTTTAACACCTAGTGACTTATTTATCTTTTTAATTATGTTATTCTTTAACTGAACTTTGATTTTTTCCCAATCTTGTTTGTCATTATATGGCGAATTAACCATTACATACCAATTTTCACATCCGTCTGGAGAATCATTAGGCAAATCCTTACATGTAATATTTATATAAACCGTAGGGTCAAAATATAATTGTTTTTTATTGAAAATATAATTAAACTCTTCTTTATAGTTATTAGAAAAAAATATATTGTGTAAATCTAATTCTTTAAAAACTTTTTTTATCCCCCAATTAAATATAATTGCGGAACTAGATCTTTCTTGTTCTAATACTTTGATCTTTCTTTTTTCATTTAAAAGTTTCCTATATGTATTATATACATCTGAATTAGTAACTACAAAATCTGATAAGTGATGTTTGTTATTAATCTTAATCCCAAAAGCTTTTTTATCTTTTATTAATATTTCGTTTACCTCATTGTTAAAATAAAACTTAACTCCATGTCTTTTTGCAAGTTTGTAAAGTGATTTTGAAATATCTCCCATTCCTTTTTTTGGAATAAATGATCCGTAGTGTTTTTCAGCATTTTGAATTGCAGTCATCATTCCTGGTGTTTTAAATGGGGAGGACCCATTGTACGTAGCATATCGATTAAATACTTGTATTAAATATTTGTTTTTTAATTCTTCTTCGTTCACTTTATTTAATGTCTTGAATAATTGAAAAGTATTTATTTTAACTAAAGCTCTTAATGTATCTAAAGAGATTAAATTTTTTAGTTTATGTAAAGAGTTTTTCAGAAAAATATTCTCAGTCAGATCGTATTTTTTTTTTGATTTTTCTAAGTATTTTAGAATTATATTTTTTTTTACCCCAAATTTGGATTGACATTCATTTGCTAGTTTGTCTGGATTGTCGTATCCAACAAATTTTTTTCCATCATCCCAAAAGTATTTACACATAATATCTTTTTTTATGTAATTAAAGTGATCTCTTGGATTTTCATTAAAAAGTTCAAAAAGTTCATCAACAAAATGAGGCATCGTAAATAGGGAAGGACCAGTGTTAAATCTATATTTTCCAATATTAATATTTGATAATTTACCGCCAGGAAATGAGTTTTTTTCAAAAACATCAACATCAAATCCTTTTGCCTTTAATCTTATAGCTGTTGACAGTCCACCAATACCCGAACCAATAATAATTACTTTTTTCATTAAAATTTTTTCTTCACTTTGTTAATGATAATGAAACGTGTGAACATGTCTTCAGAGTACCAATTTCTTTTTTTTGTTTTTTTTATTATATCAGAATGGGCTCTTGATTTGTATGCAAAGTTTTTAACAGCTTCAAAATTCTCCCATATACTAAAGGTTGCCTGAGCTAATAATGGAAGTTCCCCAATACCTTTATAAAACTCAACTCCTTCAGCAGCTTTAATCGCATTTGATGCTTTGGGAACATTTAACCAAAAATCAATTTGTTTTGATAATCTAATTTTTCCTCTTGTAATAATCGCTATTTTATCATTGTTCTTATACTCAACTATATTTTCCTTAAAAGGATTTTGGTTATCCCATAAACCATTTGTTTGAATAGTTCTAAGGTAATAGTCTTTTCTGCTTTTAGCTTTTTTTTCTATAATTAAAGAATGTTCACTATTGGCTAGAAAATCTTCAGCATATTTTTTTGAATTCCAAACAATAAGTATGGCATAAGTTGAAAGGTCAGGTAAAAGAAAACCATTTCCTGCGCCTGTTCCTAATAGTTTGTAAAACTTTATGTTTTTATTATTAATGAAATACTTGTGTGATTGATTCATTTGTTTGAAAGCCCAAAATTTATTCGATGAGTATTTAATGAATGAAATTGTAGTAATCATTACATAAATATAGCCAACAATTATGCCAATTACCATCTTTATTTAATCAGAAAATATTATGAAATAGTGATATATTTGCTAAGATTTTATGACTAAAAAATTTGATTATATTATTTGTGGCGCTGGTTTATCTGGACTTGTTTTATCTCATAAAATAATTAATGATAGGTTTTTTGACAACAAATCAGTTCTGATAATTGATAAAGACTTAAGCCATAATGATCATAAGACTTGGTGTTTTTGGGAAGACAAGGAATCTGTATGGAATGATTATGTTGTTAAAAATTGGAACACTATATGTTTTAAATCATGTGGAATTAATAAAGAAACCCGTCTAGAAAATTTCTCATACAAAATGATCAAATCAGAATTTTTTTTTGAATCTTTAATTCAGAAGATTAGAAATGAAAAAAACTTCACAGTAGTTGAAGATGAAATAATTGATATTTTAGAAGATTCTGTTCTTACCGTAAAAACAAAATCAAAAATATATCATTCAGATTTTGTCTTTAACAGTTTGTTTGATTTAAATAATTTAAAATCTAATTATCCATTATTAATCCAGCACTTTAAAGGCTGGACAATTCAAACGGAAAATAATTTTTTCAACGATGAAGTCGCTACAATTATGGATTTTTCAATTAATCAGAAAAAAGACACTAGATTTTTCTATGTTTTACCAACATCAAAAAATAAAGCTTTAGTTGAATTCACCCTATTTTCTAAAAGCTTTTTAAATGATAATGAATATGACATTGAATTAAAAAAATATATAAAACAAATAGGGATTAATAATTATGTTATAATAGAAAAAGAAAAAGGTGCTATACCAATGACATGCCACCCATTTGATGAAAATAATTCTAAAAAAATTATTAATATTGGTACAGCTGGTGGTTGGACTAAACCATCTTCGGGTTATACTTTTAAATTTGTTGACAAAAATTGTGAGAAAATAATTAGTTTTTTAAAACAGGAAAAATTTTCAAAAAAGATTAGCTTCAAGACTAGGCATTGGATTTATGATTTGATCTTTTTACATGTTTTACATACTAAAAATGATCTTGGTAAAAAGCTGTTTGAAAAAATGTTTTTAAAAAATAAAACTGAGTTAGTTTTAAGATTTCTTGATAATGATACTTCATTGAAAGAAGAAATAAATATCGCATCTTCATTTCCAAAAATTCTTTTTACAAAATCATTATTCCAAAATATTGGAAAAATATTTAACTATTATTTGTAGTTTTTAATCTTTAAAGAGATTTTTTAGTTATTAAAAATCTCCAATATATTATCCCAAGTTGAAGTTTTGATGCTTTGGATAGATTCAATCTTTTTTTTGAATAACTAGGTAAAATTATTTTGTTGATTTTAGCTATGATTTTAAAAATAACTTTTGATTTCATTTGCTACAATATACAATTCATGTATTATCTTAGCAAACATATCATGATTACACAATCAATATATCTATTCTTAGGACTATTTCTTCTAATTCTTGGAAGTAATTATTTATTAAAATCATCTGTTAACTTATCTTTAAAGTATAATGTTTCTAAGGTTGTTATAGGACTAACTGTTGTGTCATTTGCTACTTCTGCACCAGAGCTTTTAATAAGTATTAGTTCAGCCTTAAAAAATTCAGGCGATATATCTATCTCAAATGTTATTGGTTCTAATATTGCAAATATTGGACTGGTTTTTTCCACTGCATTGTTTTTTGTAACAATAAAGATTTCCAAAAACAACATAAAGTATGATTTACCTTGGCTGTTGTCAGTTAGTGTTATTTTTTTATTTTTTTTACAAGACTTAAGAATATCAAAAACTGAAGGCATTGTATTTATATTATTACTAATATTTTTTATTTTTTTTATGTTTAAACTTAGAGATAACGAAAAAGATGTAAATGATATTAATGAATCTAATATGTCTATTACTAAAATTCTTCTACTAATTGTAGTTTCTTCTCTAATGTTATTTTTTGGTTCTGAGCTATTTGTTAATAGTGCTATATTTTTTGCAAATTATTTTCAGGTTTCAGATAGAATTATTGGTTTGACCCTGGTGGCAATTGGCACAAGTTTACCTGAGCTAGTTACAACCCTAGTAGCAATTTATAAAAAAGAATTAGATATTTCAGTAGGAAATATTATTGGGTCAAATATATTCAATATTCTTGCGGTCATTGGAATTACTTCAACTATTCTTGAACTTAATGTTGTTGGTTTACAAATTATAAGTTTTGATATTTATGTTATGATTGGTTTTAGTGTGCTATTAGGTTTATTCTTTTTTGTTCCTAAAAAATATATTTTATATAAACCTCACGGTATTTTATTTCTTTTACTTTTTTTAATTTATTATTATAAATTATTGTAAAAAAAAACACCCCAATTAAAATGAGGTGTTTTAAAAATATCAATAAAGTTTAAAAATTAAACTTTAGCAGATTTTACTGTTTTTATTATTCTAGCAGAAATTTTGTAAGGATCAGCATTCGAAGCCGGTCTTCTATCTTCAAGCCAGCCTTTCCATCCTTTTTCTACAGTCATAATAGGTATTCTTATAGAAGCACCTCTATCAGAAACACCATAACTAAACTCTGTAATTGATTGAGTTTCATGTTCACCAGTTAATCTTTGATCATTATAAGCACCATAAACATCGATATGTTCTTTTACAACAGGTCTAAAAGCTTCACATATAGTTTCGTATGTTTCTTTTGAACCACAAGTACGAAGAGTTGTATTTGAAAAGTTTGCATGCATTCCGGATCCATTCCAATCAGTTGCTCCTAACGGTTTTGGATGATATTCAATTGCTAATCCATAATCCTCTGCTAATCTTTCTAATAAATATCTAGCAACCCACATTTCATCACCAGCTTTTGCAGCACCCTTAGCAAATGTTTGAAATTCCCATTGACCTGAAGCAACTTCAGCATTAGTACCTTCAACGTTTATACCAGCATCTAAACATATGTCTAAATGTCTATCCATAACCTCCCTGCCAAAGGTGTTTTTCCCACCAACAGAACAATAAAATTGACCCTGAGGAGTTTGATCTTTTGGAAAACCTAATGGTAAATTAGTTTCTGGGTCCCAAAGAAAGTATTCTTGTTCAAAACCGAACCAAAAATCATCATCATCATCATCAATCGTTGCCCTTCCATTAGACTCATGAGCCGAGCTGTCAGCATTTAAAACCTCAGTCATTACTAACCATCCATTTCTTCTTACCGGATCTGGGTAAAGAGCTACAGGTTTTAGTAAGCAATCTGAAGAACCTCCAGTTGCTTGTTGTGTTGAACTTCCATCAAAAGACCATATTGGGCAGTCCTCTAGTTTTCCACTGAAATCTTCAACAATTTTTGTTTTCCCTCTCAGACTTTGAGTTGGTTTATAACCATCAAGCCAAAGATATTCTAATTTAGATTTGTTCATTTTAATATAAAGTTTATATCATTAAATTTAACTTTAAAATAAATAAGTACTTTATCAAAAGATTATTAATTTATTTTTTTTATGAACATCATAATTTATGTATGAAAAAAATTAGTTATTAATAATATTTGTGCAAAAAACATGATTATTTTCATTTATAAATTTTATAATTATTCTTTTTAAATTATTTATGTAATCTATATCGATTATCTTTGTTAAAATTTTTATAGCATTTGACATCATCTAATAAATACTCAGAAAGGGGAGTGTCATTCGACAAGAAAGATGTTCACAACGCTATTAAAGATATCGATAAAGGTTTATTCCCTAAATCATTTTGCAAGATTATCCCAGATACCATCACTAATGATGAATCTTATTGTCTTGTAATGCATGCTGATGGAGCTGGAACAAAATCATCTCTTGCATATGCATATTGGAGAGAAACAGGTGATATGTCAGTTTGGAAAGGAATTAGTCAAGATTCTTTAATAATGAATATTGATGATCTAATCTGCGTTGGAGCTACTAATAATATCATTGTATCTTCAACTATAGGTAGAAATAAAAAACTTATTCCGGGTGAAATAATTAAGTATATTATTCAGGGCAACGAGGAAGTAATATCGAACTTAAATCGATTTGGAATGAATATTACTTCAGCGGGTGGAGAAACTGCTGATGTTGGAGATTTGGTTAAGACAATAATTGTTGATTCAACAATATTTTGTAGAATGAAAAAAGAGGATGTTATCGACAATAATAATATTTCAGCTGATAATGTTATAGTTGGACTTGCATCGTTTGGGAAATCTACTTATGAAAAGTTTTATAACAGTGGTATTGGAAGTAATGGCTTAACATCTGCAAGACATGATGTTTTTAATAAAAAGATTCAAGATTCATACCCTGAAACCTTTGATAATTCACTTTCAAATGATCTAACTTATATTGGATCAAAAAATTTAACAGATAAAATTAAAAAATTACCGTTAGATGCAGGTAAGTTGGTTTTATCTCCAACTAGAACTTATGCTCCAATTTTAAATAAGGTTTTTGATGTTATGGGTAGAGATAAAATTAATGGTATAATTCATTGTAGTGGAGGTGCTCAAACAAAAATTTTACATTTTATTGATAATCTTCACATTATAAAAGATAATTTATTTGACATTCCACCTGTTTTTGATTTAATACAATCTGAATCTTCTGCCTCATGGAGGGAAATGTATCAAGTATTTAACATGGGACATAGGATGGAGCTGTATGTAGATAAAAAGTACTCCAATCAAATTATTGAAATTTCAAAATCATTTGCAGTTGACGCAAGGGTTATTGGTAAAGTAGAATCTTCAAATGAAAAAAAACTTACCATATCATCAACATATGGAAAATTTGAATACAAATAAAAGATGATCGATAAATTAAATATTATCCAACAAAGATTTAATGAACTTTCAGATCTTATTATTCAGCCTAGTGTAATATCAGACCAAAAAAAGTACATAAAAATTTCTCGTGAGTATAAAGAATTAAATGAGATAATTGATAAAAAATCAGAGTATGAATTATTATTAGCCAACATAAATGAAGCTAATGAAATAATTAAAGAAGAATCTGATAAGGAAATGATTGAGCTAGCTAATTCTGAATTAGAAGAGAATAAAAAAAAAATTATTCTGGTTGAGGAAGACTTAAAAATAATGTTAATACCTAAAGATCCTGATGATTCAAAAAATGTTGTTATGGAATTAAGAGCAGGGACTGGAGGTGATGAAGCAAGTATTTTTGCAGGAGATCTTTTTAGAATGTATTCAAAATATTCTGAAAAGCGAGGATGGAAACTTAATTTAGTTGATTTGAATGAAGGTACTGCAGGTGGGTTTAAAGAAATCATTTTTGAAATAAATGGTCAAAACGTTTATGGAACTTTAAAATATGAGTCCGGAGTTCATCGAGTTCAAAGAGTTCCTCAAACCGAAACCCAGGGTAGAGTTCACACTTCTGCGGCAACAGTTATGGTTTTACCTGAGGCTGAAGAATTTGATGTTGAACTTAACATGCAAGATGTTAGAATTGAAAGAACTACATCAACAGGTCCTGGTGGTCAATCTGTTAATACAACTTATTCTGCTATTAAATTACATCACGAACCAACCGGGATAATTGTAAGTTGTCAAGACCAAAAATCTCAACATAAAAATTTAGAAAAAGCATTAAAAGTTTTAAGAACAAGACTTTATGAATTAGAATTAAATAAAAAATTACAACAGGATTCAGAAAAAAGAAGTCTGATGGTTTCTTCCGGAGACAGATCGGCTAAAATTAGAACATATAATTATCCTCAAGGGAGAGTTACTGATCATAGAATTAATTTAACTTTATATGATCTTCAAAATATTATAAATGGAGATATTGATAAATTAATTGATGAATTAAAAATAGCTCAAAATACAGAACTAATGAAAAAAGAAAATGAAACTTTTTAAAAATGAAATTGTCTGCAATTATAAATAAAATTGAAGAAAAAAAATCCTATTTATGCTTAGGTTTAGATACAGATATTGACAGAATACCTAAACATCTCCTTACACACATTGACCCTGTTTTTGAATTTAACAAGGCTCTTTTAGATAGATTACATTCAAAAATAATAGCCGTTAAAATTAATACAGCTTTTTATGAAGCAAGAGGAAGTTTGGGTTGGTCATCACTAGAAAAAACAATTTTATATATTAATAATAATTATCCCGATCTTTTTACAATTGCAGATGCTAAAAGAGCAGATATTGGAAATACATCAAGAATGTATGCTAAAGCTTTTTTTGAAAATATGAATTTTGATTCAATTACTATCTCCCCATACATGGGCGAGGATTCAGTATCTGAGTTTTTAAAATACGATAACAAATATGTAATTCTTTTAGCATTAACATCAAACAATGGTGCTAAAGATTTTCAATTACCTAATAATCATTTTTTGGATATTATTACTAAGTCAAAGAAGTGGGATAATTCAAAAAAACTGATGTACGTAGTTGGAGCTACAAAAACAAGTTATTATAAAAAAATTAGAAATATTATTCCTAATAATTTTCTTCTAATTCCAGGTGTTGGATCTCAAGGTGGCAAAATTAAAGACGTTATCAATAGCTCAACATTAACTTCAAATAATATAATTATAAATGTTTCCAGGGCTATAATATACTCTTCTTCTAAATTAGATTATCTAGATAAGGCAGAGGAAATTGTTGATTTATACAATAAACAAATTGGTTTATAAAAAAAAGGGCTATCAATTTGATAGCCCTTTCAAGTATTAGAAAATTTTTAAATTAAACAACTAACTTTATATTATGGAAATTTCCTAATCACTATTATTTATCTTATACTAAAATTACCGTAAGCGCTTGCTCCGTGTTCTGCTATATCTAATCCCTCAACCTCTTCTTCTTCATCAACTCTTAGACCAATTATTGCCCTTACAAAAAGAGTAATAATTGATGCGCCAAACACACAAAATAAAGCAGTAATACCAACACACGCAAGTTGTATCATGAATTGATCGAACCCTCTTAATTCACCAAAAATACCTACAGCAAGTGTTCCCCAAATTCCACAGAATAAGTGAACTGGAATTGCTCCAACTGGATCGTCCAATTGACATTTGTCAAGTAGGGCAACAGAAAGTACTACAATTACACCAGCAACTAAACCAATTAATATAGCAGAACCAGGGAGCATTTGATCTGCACCTGCAGTTATACCAACTAATCCACCAAGTACACCGTTCATAAACATTGTTAAATCAAGATTCCTATATAGGAATCCTGAAAATAAAGCGGCCCCAATTCCCCCTGCAGCTGCAGCTAAACAAGTTGTTACAAGAGTAATTGAAGTAAGAGATGGGTCTGCTGAAAGAACAGAACCTCCATTAAAGCCAAACCATCCAAGCCATAAAATCAAAACTCCTGCTGCTGATAATGGTATATTTGATCCGGGTATAGCAATTGCTTTTCCGTCTTTGTCAAACTTACCTTTTCTAGCACCTAAAAAATATATAACTACTAAAGCACCCCATCCACCAACAGAATGTACTAATGTTGAACCAGCAAAGTCATAAAAACCTAAGTCTTCGGTAAAAGTACTGAACTTTCCACCTCCCCATTGCCAAGAACCAACTATGGGATATATGATTGATACATACAAAAAGGCAATTAACATAAATGATGAAATCTTGATTCTTTCAGCTACAGCACCAGAAATTATAGTAGCGGCTGTTGCTGCAAACATACCCTGAAATAGAAAGTCTGTCCAGTAAGTGTAACCTCCGTCAGCATATGTTAATTGGTCATAGTCAGACCCAGGGTTAAGTCCAAAATCTGAAAAACCTAACCATCCGTCAATTAATCCAAACTCACCTGGATACATTAAATTGAAACCAAATGCACAATAAACAATTAATCCCATTGTTATTACAAAGAAATTTTTGAAGAGTATATTTATGGTATTTTTTTGTCTTGTTAGACCAACTTCTAAGAATGAAAAACCTAAGTGCATAAAAAAAACTAATGCAGTACAGATCATCATCCAAACATTATTTGTAGTTAATAGTTCCATAATTTAATTTAAAGATTGATTTCCTTTTTCACCTGTTCTAATCCTGTACGCTTCTTCGATATTGCTAACAAATATTTTACCATCACCAACATTATTAGTTGAACCAGATTTTGTTATTGCTTCAATTGTTTTATCTAAGAAAGCATCAGAAACTACAATGGATAAATATCTTCTTTGAATATCAGATGTGCTGTATGATATTCCTCTGTAGACTTTACCTACTTTTTCATTACCAACACCAGTTACATCCCAGTAACTGAAGAAGTTAACTTCTATTGCATGAAGAGCTTCTGTAACTTCAAGAAACTTAGATTTTCGAATTATTGCTTCTATTTTTTTCATATAAAGTTTTAGTTGTTCGAACAAATGTAGTTTATTGTGTAGCACTTTTATGAAAAAAACTAACTATTAAAGTATTTTTAATAATAACTGATTTTTGACTCAATTAATTTTAGAAATCAATAATATTTAGTAAGTATTTTTTAGATATTAATAATAAAAAAAAAGGCTGAAATTAAGCAGCCTTTTTTAATTAATAAAAGTGAGATATTATTATGGTTTAATACCAAACACTTTTTCACCGTGTTCCGTGACATCAAGCCCTTCAGCTTCTTCAGCTTCAGAAACTCTTAAACCAATGGTTGCTTTTAAAACACCTAAAACAATTGCAGACATAATTGCTGCCCATGCACAGTATGATAAAGCACCGATAATTTGAGTTACTAGTTGTCCTCCATCACCACCATTAAAAATTCCAAGACCAGTTGAAGCATCCATCGGATCAGCAACTCCCCACAAACCAATAACTATTGTTCCCCATATACCAGCGGTACCGTGAGCAGAGAATGCACCAATAGCATCATCAATTTTTAATTGTTTCTCAACAAACTCAATTGATGCTACTACTAATATACCACCAATTAATCCAGCAAAGAATGCGCCACCGAAAGTCATGTTTCCACAACCAGCAGTAATTGAAACTAGACCAGCAATACATCCGTTAAGTGTTTGAGATAAGCTAGGCTTACCAAACCATAACCAAGATGTTATTAATGCTGCTAAACCACCTGCAGCAGCAGCGATTTGAGTAGCCATCACAACAGCTGAAGCATAAACAGAGTCATCACCTCCCCAAGCTAATTGAGATCCACCATTGAATCCAAACCAACCTAACCAAAGGATAAATACACCTAAAGTTCCAAGAAGTAAATTACTTCCAGGGATAGAATTCACTGATCCATCTTTACCAAATTTTCCAGTTCTAGGACCAACCATAATGGCAGCTACAAGTGCAGCAACACCACCAACGGCATGTACAATTGAAGAACCTGCAAAATCAATAAAGTCCATATCTGCTAACCAAGCACCGTCACCGTACCATTGCCATCCACCTGAAATAGGATAAATAATAGCAGTCATAAATATTGTGAAAATAATATAAGTTGAATATTTAGTTCTACCAGCAATTGCTCCAGAAACTATAGTTGCAGCGGTTGCAGCAAATACTAACTGAAAAAATACATCGTGAGCACCAGCTCCAGCGTTAAAAAACACATCTGAGCCAAGAGATATAAATCCGGCTGTTTTCGCTCCGTACATTAATCCGTAGCCAATTACCCAAAAAGAAATAGTTGCAACAGAAATATCCATAAAGTTTTTCATGGCAATATTTACAGCATTTTTACTTTGTGTCATTCCTGACTCAAGCAGTGTAAAACCTGCCTGCATGAAAAAGACTAATATACCTGATATTAAAATCCATAAGATAGTAAAGTCGTCGTTAACTTCTGGCATATTAGTTACATTGTTATATAATAATGAGATATAGTTCATATAAATTTATTTAAATGTTTATAGACTAAATCCAAATACTAGAAATGCAGCTTCGGCATCAGGGTTAATGATGAATGATCCAAAAACTGGCAAAGAGTAGTCTTCAGTAATAGCAATGTCTTTTGACCCACTGAACGAAATATTGACTAAACCACTATCACCTCCTGCATAAAAAGCACCATCACCGTCACTTCCGTAACCTACGGCAATACCGACTGGTCCAATTGGGAATCCAGCTTCAATATATAAAGCTTCTAAGTCAGTAAAGTATCCGGCTGTTAAGTCAACAGGACCTAAACTTGTAGAACCGCTTACTTCAATGTCACCATCAAAAACATCACCAACACCACCAGCACCAGGGAAAGTATAGTTAGTTACAGTTAAAGCTAAAGGACCGAAGTCATAAGATATCCATAGATCAAGTTCGTTTCCGTCATATTCGCCTTCGGCTTGATTGAAACTTCCCCAGACTCCACCAGTAAGGTTACCAGCACCAAGTTCCATCCAAGGTTGGACAGCAATACCAGTTCCATACTCTGTACCTCTCCAAACATAAGAACTGACTACATCAGCACCAAAGTCTTGAGCTTTAACAGTTTGGATGTTAAACATAAAGAAAAAAGCCGCAGAGGCTAAAATCATTTTTT
>JBELHE010000040.1:0-14650 GCA_042091575.1 Cryomorphaceae bacterium | reverse complement strand
TAAAGGAGATCCTTTACATGAAATATGGATAAAAAGAAACTAAATAATACACTATATAATGTACGTTTTATTTAAATTGAATTTACACTATTAAAACTATCAGTATTACCCTTAATAAACATCTCTTGCCAAAGGCAAGATTATAATTAGTTTTTTCATTTATTTAAAATTAATAAATTGAATATCAAAAATTAAAATGTTGTTTATATTTATTTAAATAATAATTAAAAACATTAAATATGAAATTCATAAAAACAATTTTACTAATAATTTTAACAACTTCATTTTCTTACTCTCAAGATTTAATAGATCTTTCTAATGCATTTAAAGCAGATTTCAATGTTGATTCTGTTACTCTTGGTGTTGACAGTAATATTGTAAACTGTTCAGGTGCTGCAATTGGATATGAAAATGGAGATTATTCTGCAGTTTATTTAACTTATCATTTTACTAATCAATTAGAAACCGATGACAGTGGAGAATTTACAGGTCTTGTTTGGGGTCAACAGGGAGAAAATTTTTTAAAAGGAACTCTTCAGGGAGTTTGGAGAAGAAATGGTCAAATATTTGAACTAATGACATTAGACAATATTAATGATGGTAATGTAATATTTGCTGTAGGAAAACTAAATATGGCAACTAGAACTTTAAAGTTTGATGCTGGTGTCGTTAACTAAATAATTAGCTGTCTGATAACTGTCTGTAGTAAAACTTTTTCGCAAATTTAATATGTCTTTTATGTTTGAGGATACAGTCAGAAAGTATCATTCTAATTGGATTAAAGCTCATACTTTAAAATAAAAAACCTCAACATATGCTGAGGTTTATATTGTGCGGGTGAAGGGACTCGAACCCCCAAGCCGTAAAGCACTAGATCCTAAATCTAGCGTGTCTACCAATTTCACCACACCCGCGAAACGGAAGCAAATATAAGCAAGATTATTAAAATAAAGAGATGTTTTATTAATGTAAAGAATTCCAATTTAACTAAATTTGTGGAAGCTTAATTATGGAAATAAAGTCTTACATAAAAAATAATAAAAATAGGTTTTTAAATGAACTTTTTGATTTAATAAAAATACCCTCTATTAGTGCTATTGATAAATACAAAGATAGTGTTAGGGAAGCTGCAATTTTTTTAAAAAATCAATTTGAAAATTTAAATTTAGATAATTGTGAAATTTGTGAAACTGATGGTTATCCAATTGTTTATGCAGAAAAAATAAAAGATAAAAAATTACCTACTGTTTTGGTATATGGACACTATGATGTTCAGCCTGTAGATCCGATTGAACTTTGGGATACTGATCCGTTCAAACCAATAATAAAAAAAACTGATATTCATCCTGAAGGAGCAGTTTTTGCAAGAGGATCTTGTGATGATAAAGGTCAAATGTTCATGCATTTGAAAGCAATTGAAGTGTTAAAAAATACTGGTGGAATACCATGTAATATTAAATTTATGATTGAGGGCGAAGAGGAGATTGGAAGTGATAATTTAGAAATTTTCGTAAAAGAAAATAAGGAGAAACTAAAATGTGATATTATACTTGTTTCTGATACCGGTATGATTGATAAAAATACTCCCTCAATTACAACTGGACTCAGAGGTTTAGCATATTTAGAAGTAGAATTGACCGGACCAAATAGAGATTTACATTCTGGACTTTATGGAGGTAGTGTTGCGAACCCAATTAATAGTTTAGCTAAAATGATATCATCCTTACATGATAAAAATAATAAAGTTACAATACCGGGTTTTTATGATAAAGTAATTAATTATTCACAAGAAGAAAGAAAACAAGATGATCTTATCCCTTTTAGCATTAATGAGTTTAAAAACTCTATTGATATTGACGAAGTTCAAGGTGAAAAATCTTATAGTACACAGGAAAGAAGATCAATAAGACCATGTTTAGATGTAAATGGAATTTGGGGTGGATATACGGATCAAGGATCGAAGACGGTAATACCCAGTAAAGCTTATGCTAAAATTTCTATGAGGCTAGTAAGTAATCAAAATTCAAAAGAAATAAGTGAACTTTTTATAGATCATATGAAAAAAATAACTCCACCAGGAATGAAAATTAAAATCAATGAACATCATGGTGGAGAACCCTATATTACTTCAACCAATTCGCAAGCATTTTTAGCTGCAAGTAAAGCTTATGAATCTGTTTTTGAAAAAAAACCATTTGCAGTCAAAGATGGAGGATCAATCCCAATTATTGCTCAATTTGAAAAGATATTAGGTGTAAAAACTATTCTTATGGGTTTTGGTCTTGATAGTGATGCAATACATTCTCCAAATGAACATTTTGGTAT
Source organism: Cryomorphaceae bacterium (assembly GCA_042091575.1). Classification (GTDB taxonomy): domain Bacteria; phylum Bacteroidota; class Bacteroidia; order Flavobacteriales; family Flavobacteriaceae; genus Eutrophosalina. The sequence continues at coordinate 12,325 of JBELHE010000040.1, read as the reverse complement.
ATCAAATTTTTATAATGGAATTGAAACAATTTCAAATTTTTATAATTTTTATAGTTCTAAAGTTTGATTAATTTGATAAATCAATCATAAATAACTCGGCTGCAATTCCATCAGCTAAAAACCTTCCCTTTTCAGTGGTTATATATGTATCCGCATTTACCTTTACAAGGTTTTCCTGAACAAATTTTTTTACACTTTTTAAAAAATAATCCTTAAAATGAATATCAAATTTACTTTCAATATAATTCGATGAAATTCCCCACATAGTTCTTAATCCTGTCATTATATATTCATTATACTTATCAATTTTTGATAGTTTCTCTATTTTATGATATAAGCTTCCTGTGTTAATTTGATCTATATATTTTTTATTATTTGAAATATTCCAACTCCTGCTATATCCATCAAAACTGTGGGCAGAAGGTCCAATTCCAATGTATTTTTTCCTAAGCCAGTATGCTGTATTGTTTTTTGAAAAAAAATTTTCTTTTGCGAAACTCGATAGCTCATAGTTAATATAATTATTAGCAACTAATACTTTATTTACATAAATAAATTGATCAAAAACTATCTTATCGTCGGGGAGCACAACTAATCCTTTTTTTACAAATTTTTCTAGAGCAGTTTTAGGTTCTAAAGTTAAAGCATAAGATGAAATATGATTTACATCAAAACTTGTCAATATATCTATATTATAATTTAATGTTTCAACAGACGAATCAGGTAATCCATATAATAAATCAACTGAAATATTATCAAAAATCAATTTAGACATTTCAATTGATTTTACTGCTTTATATGAATCATGAGCTCTATTCATAAGCTTCAATTCACTTTCTACAAAGGACTGAACTCCTATACTTAACCTATTAATTGACTGTTTGTTTAAATTCTGTAGTTTATCTTTTGATAAATCGTCAGGGTTAATTTCCAGAGTAATCTCAGGATCAGATCCTATTTTATAATTATTATATATCGAATTTAAAATTAATTCAAAATCATTTAATTCTAATATTGATGGGGTTCCTCCTCCAAAATAAATTGTATTAATAATCTCATTATTATACTTAGATTTCATAATAATTTCATCACTAATAGCTTTTATTAACGAATCTTTAGATTTTAAGCTGGTTGAAAAGTGAAAGTTACAATAATGACATGCTTGTTTACAAAAAGGAATATGAATATAAATACCAGCCAATTAGCTAATCTTTTCAGGATTATTTTTAATATATGATTGCCAACCACTAAATTTAGCTCCAACAGTACTAATTTTTTTTGCATTATAAAAATGACACATAGCTGCTGCTAAACCATCTGTTGAATCTAGATTTTTTGGAATTTCTTTGAACTTTAAAATACTCTGTAACATTTTAGCTACTTGTTCTTTAGAGGCATTCCCATTTCCTGTTATTGCCATTTTTATTTTCTTAGGTGAATACTCGGTTATTGGAATTTCTTTTACCAAACCAGCTGCCATTGCAACACCTTGAGCTCTGCCAAGCTTTAGCATAGACTGAACATTTTTGCCAAAAAAGGGGGCTTCAATTGCAATTTCATCAGGGTTATATTTATCGATGATTTCAGTTAATGAAGAAAATATCTTTTTTAATTTGAGATAATGATTATCTAATTTTTTAAGACTAAAATCATCAAAATGAATTAGACTAACATTTTCACCTCTAACATTTATAATCCCATATCCCATTACTGTAGTACCTGGATCAATACCTAGAATTATTTTATTATTCATTAATTAGATTTTAAAATTAAAGGCAACTTAATTTTTGAATTAACCGTTACTCCCAGGTTTGTTTTAGTCGCGGGTAAAACATTTGGGAAACTTTTAAAAATATTTTTTACTGATTCCTCGAGATTATCGATTGAGTTCATAACCTGATTATAATCTGATATTTTATCTAAAATAATTATTACATTTTTATCGATTGTTAGTTCAAAAAAAATAGGATCGTTTAAATTTGATTTTATTTTTATGTTCTCACGTAATAAATTTTGAATAACTAGATCTGAAATATAATTGTTAAAACACTGGATTCTTAAACTTCTATCATCAATCTTATCGCAATCAGGAGTTGAAGGATATTCATCCGTATTAGCCCATGAAATCTGTTTTTCTACATTGACATCAGATTTATCTTGAAAATTATAATTACAAGCATTAAAGAAAATAAATAAAATAATAATTAATTTTATATTAGTCATCCCATATGAAATTACAAAAATTGTATTAAAAATTGCTATGGATATTTTTCTTTTATTACTTGGAGTTATTTTTTGTTTAGTTGGAATAGTTGGTAGCTTTTTACCAATTTTACCTGGCCCAATTGCTTCTTGGTGTGGTTTACTTATTTTAAATTTTACATCATTTGTTAACTTTAGCTTTTCTTTTTTAATAATAACTTTTTTAATTGCATTTACAGTTTCTATTATTGATTATATAATTCCAATATTAGGTGTTCAAAAACTGGGAGGTTCGAAAGGTGGTCAGATTGGAGCTACTATTGGATTATTATTTGGATTATTCATTTTAGGTCCTTTAGGACTAATTTTTGGCCCCTTTCTGGGTGCTTTAACAGGAGAAGTTATTTCCAATAAAAACATTTCGAACTCCATTCTACCTGCTTTTGGATCTTTAATTGGAGTTCTAGCAGGGACAGTTTTAAAAACAATTATTACAGTTGTTTTTTTAATATTTTTTCTGTACTCAATATTATCAAATTTTTAATAATAGGACGATCTATTATCATCAATGTCAGCAGATTCTTTTAATGATTCGATAACTGAAAAATCAAGATTAGTTCTGTATTTTGAAGATAATTGTTTTTGAAAAGGAGTATATGAATTTGGTTTATTAGAACTGTTATTTTTTTTGTCCAATCTAATCATATATACCCCAGTTTCACCAATGAATAGATCTGATACTTGATTTAATTCAAGTGAAAAAGATTTACCGATAAGTCCAGGTTCGTATCCAGCTTGAGAAACTACGGGTGTATTTTTATTAATTGCATCAACATTAATAATTTCAGTATTATTTAGTTTAGCTAATTCATCAAGTGAACTAATGCCTTTATTATTATCAATAATGATTTTAGCTTTTTTTTGATTTTGTAAAATCGGTAAAACAGTAATTAAAGCTAATTCGTTGCTTTGTAGACCTTCATCTTTTTTGCCAGTTAACTGTGCAATAACATAACCTCCATTCGACACATCAAATCTCTGATAATCATTAATTGATGTATCTTCATTGAACAACCATTGAACCAATCTTCTTTGGTTTTGTAATCCTGGTAAGTCATGATCGAGTCTGTTAATATTATTTTGAGTTTTAACTTCAATAAGTTTATTATTTTCTGCGACATCAATTATACTTCCTACACTTGAAAGCTCAATTTCAAACTTTGATGTTATATTGAATATTGAATCACTTGTTCTATCAGATGGAATGTTTCTTAATGCTAAGGTTGCAACTTTAACTAAATCTTCTTTAGCAGTAATTTTAATCACATGAAAACCAAATTCTGTTTCAACTAATCCAATTCTTCCAACTCTATTTTTGAATACAAAATCATTAAATGCTTTTGTCATCATACCGTCTTGAAAAAAACCTAAATCACCACCATTAGTTTTTGAAGGACCGTCAGAGTTCTCTAATGCAAGAGTTGAAAAGTTGTTAGAGTCTGATCTAACTAAACCTAAAATCTTATTTGCTTCTTTTCTTGCTTCATCTTTGGTTCTGACAACCTGTGGATTAGATCCTTGAGCCCCAACGTATGAAATTAATATATGGCTAGCTCTAACATTACCATTGTTTTTTTTATCAAGTAATTTTGATATTTTAAAAAACTCCCCATCGACGTAAGGTCCATAAGTTTTATTTTTACTTAAATTAAAAATTAATTCACCATGATTTGAAGGAAAGAAACCTTTAGGTCTGTATATAGTGTCATAAGGTGTATCCGAATTCTCATCAAGATATAGACTAATATCATTTGTTGTTAAAAAACTTGGGATTACTTCATTTAATTTGGAGACTTGGTTAAACTCTACCTTTTCAACCAACATTTCTGAAAGTCTTGCTCTCAACTCTCTTTCATCTATTTTAGAGGGCTTTTCATCAAATAGAACATACTGAACATCTCTACTTTCATCTTGTTTGAACTCAGTTGGTTTATTTTTAATGTACTTTGAAATTTCTGAGCTTGAAACGGAAACTAAGCTGTCATCGATTGACGCGTATGGAATTTTGACAAATGATATATCAACAAGTTCACTTGATTTTAAAAACTCATTTTCAGCTTCAAATATATTAGAATTAATTCCAGAGGAAATCAAATTTAAATACGTATCTATATTTATTTGATTTTTAAACTCTGATTCTTGTAAACTCCACTGGGTATAACCTTGAGGATCAAAATCTTTAAGTTCGGAAATAAAATCACTAAACAAGTCCATATCAAAAAAACCAGCATCATTCAAAAACCTCTCATTTTCAGTAAAATTTGGATTAGATGAAATAAAGAATTCTAAATGATCTTTACCTGAATTTATCCCTAACTCTTTAATTTGTTGATTAAATAATTCGGATCTAACAGTCTGGTCCCAGGCAGAGTTAATAGATTGTAAATCACTGAAATTATAGGATTTTTTAAAAATATCTACTTGACCTCTAAAATCATTCAATGATAAATTTTCTCCATTTATTTTACCAATTGGTTCTTGAGATTGAAATGAGTTTCCGTCGAAAACACCTGCAATTACAAAAGCAAATAAAGCCATACCTATTACTGCGATCAAAACGAAAGAATTTCTTCTTAAACTTCCTAATACTGCCATTGATAAAAAATTTTGGGAACGAAAATACAAATAATCGTTGAAAGAAGATAACTATTAAGCCAAAGAATATTTGATTTGAGTTAATAATTTTATGTCGAGTTTGTAAAAAATGTTTAGGATAAATTTGAATATCAGCTATTTTCTATTATTAAACTTCTTTCTGTAATGTCTTCTGAAAAAAAACATAATAATAGACATAATACCAAAAAAAAGTAAAATTTCATTTTCGGAAATAGAGCTTCTAAAGATTAATAAGTCAGAGAAAATAAAAACCGCAATAAATAGATATAAATAATCGAAAAAGGCTGGATATTTCATAAGTTATTCTTCATCTTCAAATAAAAAACTACCATCTAATTTACCAGTTTTTAATAATTTAAATGAACGATCAGCATCCATTCTTTTTGCTCTGATATTATAATCTTCACTTGAAAATACAATTTTTTCCTCAGTAAATAACCACTCCTGCTCAGGGTCCCAATAAATTTGATCTGACTTAACAAAAGAACTATCAGGTGACTGGATAATTACATTTCCTTCAAGACTTACAATTTTTGTTAAATAATAGACAATACCATAATTAGCCGATACTTTTGTGGAACCATCTTTATTATCAAAAAACTCAATATCAATTCCTTCAGGAAATTCAGAATATGGAAATATTTGATTTGTATAGTCAATATTAAGAGGTGATTTAAGTATAGCTTTCAAATATGCTGAATCAGTGTATCTTAAAACGAAGTTTTCTGTTTTACCTGCTGGAATTAGTTCTTTTAAATTTATTTTTTTTAAATCATCAAAGTAATTATCACAAGAAGTACTGAAGACTAAAAAAATAATTAATAAAACTAATTTAAATTTCATTACAGATTTGGCACAGTAATAGATTGCCCAATCCAACAGTTAAATTTAATTACCTCACCAGCATTTGCTTCAGTGAAAATGTCTGTTTTTGAAGGTGCTCTACCCTCGTAACTTTCAGCAGTTCTTTCGGCTATTCTCTTTACTCTTGCATCTACATTTGCGGCTTTTCTTGCTTCTTTAGCTGCGAGCCAGTAAACAGCTCTTTTTTCAAATTGAGAATTACCACAATTATTAGCGCTCGAGGCATATAAATTTGCTATAAGTAAATAAGCGCTTCCCATTGATGGTTGAAAATCTAAAGCTTTTCTAGCATAATTTCTAGATTTAGAGAATTGATTAGATTTTTTAAACTTGGTAGCGATTTTATAAAGTATTCGAGCTTTTTTGATATTATCGCTTTCCAATCCAATAGACTCATTATAAAATTTTAAAGCCTCATTAATATTACCCTTTTTATCATTCAACAATCCAAGATAGTAGGCAGAATTTGCTGAGGGATTTAAATTGTGTAAGAGTTCAACCAACTCAACAAATAATGGATCATCAGAGCAATCTTTACTATCCATTCTGCTCGCAGCCCTATTTAACCATACTGGATTATCTTTATTTTCATCTAAATTTTTTCTATACAATGGAATTAGATTTTCACAAGTTGATTCTTTAGCAATTATAGCATTCAAATTGTTGAGGTATATTACAGAGGCATTTGAATTTATTCCATAAGCTCTTTTATTAGATTTTTCTCTTGATGATAATATTTGTCCAGATTCCTCCTTTTTTAGTATAACATCTAACTGTTTGGAATATCCATCAATGACTTCTTCAAATCTTTCGGAAATATCTTCATATTTATTAAATACTGATGATATGGTCACTCCATCAATATTAGCTTTGTAAAGCTCATAATAAGTCTTAAAATAATTATAAAGAGGCTTGGGGTCATCAAAACTAGATCTGTCTTTATTGTAAGCTTCATCAAATACTTTATAAATTTCTGACTTTGACGCAAATTTATTATCAAGCATAGCCTGAGCTTTATTTGAAATAATTTCTCCAATTATTTTTCTTCCTCTGAGTTTAGGAAAATTTACAAGCCATTCATCATAAAGTTTTATCAAGTCATTTTGGTATGTAATTTTTTGTTCACCATCACTTGTCTTAATAAAGTGATCAAGCATTCTCTTTCCATAAGAGTAGATTGCAGCGTTAATTTTTGGGCATTCCTGCCTTACTTTCATCCAAGGTTCATATGCAGAATCATAATTTTTAACTTTATAATATTCAGCAAATATTGATAAATTATTGATACAATCATCACTTGACTGGGACCAGGATACATTAAGTATTAAGATTAATAAATATTTAAATTTCATGAATAATTAATTATATAAACTTTTTATAAACCAAATATCATTGAGTGAAAATCCAAGTTTTAAACTAAAATAATTTTCTTTTACCAATCCAGAATTATTTGTTCCACGCTGGCCTATTTCAAAACCTATATTAGCACTTGATAAATTAGCTAATGGCAAACTTAGACCAAAATTTATACCAAAATCATTAATTTGCTCACCGTTAACGTAAAGCCCGCCTGATTCGTATCTAACTCCAAATCTGTACATTATGGTATCTAGATAACTAGTAAACGAGTCATACTGAGGTAAATAAAAACCTCCAAAAGAATATAACTTAGAGTCTTTAAATTGAACATTATCTAGATTCATTAATTGATTTTCATTACCACCACCTTCTTGGTGCTTATAACTAAGTCCAACAAACCATTTCTTATCCTCTCCCATTCCTAAACCATAACTAATTGATTTTGGGATTAAAAAAGTTGTTTCATTTAAACCTATAGCTATTAGGTCAGTTTCTTGTATATCACCTCCGTAACCACCATCTTGCTTTAATGTTGCAATAGATTGATTATTTTTTGATTTTAATTTAGATTCTTGAGAATAATTTAAAGCGGTTTTTAATGTTATATTTTTGGATATTTTTGTTTGAAAAACAGAAGATAAACTTAGGTTTAAACCACTCAAAGATGATTCATTAGAAACTTTAGTATAGAGCTCAACGTCTTCTAAAAATTTAGACTGATAATGATCTAAATTTCCAAAAGAATAAGATGATGAAACACCCAATCCCCAGTTCTTAAAGATTTCAAAACCTAGAGATAAAAATGCAGTATTGATTCCGCCATCACCTTCGTATCTATTAACTTCTAATGGTGTTTTACTCTCATCTCTACTTTCTAAAAAATAACCGACCGAACTATCTGGCTTCAATCCAAATGAAAATGAAAAATATCTTGTTGGAATAGAGACAGAAATATATTTCAAGCCAGCAGCGGTAGACTTCTCATCAATTTCGTTATTTTTAAAAGTGGTGCTTTTAAGATCAACTCCTAAATTATAATTTACAAATTTCAATTTTGATAAGGACGCTGCATTATTTAGATTGACATGAATACTATCATAGTATACTAATAAGCCACCCATCATTTGATTTTCAGCTGTGGAAGAAAAAGCTGTATCTCCTTTACCAAAATATGAATATGGTGAATAACTTAATTTTTGAGATGAGACAGATACAGAAAACAATATGGTTAATAGGAAAAATCTATTCATATGACTGATTGTATTCTATTAAAAAATTTAGACCTTTATATATAAAATTTGAATTTGTAAATATGGTGTTTTTTAATTTACCATACAAAAAATTTGAATCACCACCAGTTACAATAACTTTTAGATTAACATATTCATTACTATAATTCTCTATAAAACCATTTATTTCATTCTCAATTCCCAATAAAACACCAATATTAACTGAGGTTTCTGTATCATATGCAATTAATGATTTCGGATAGGTGGGTTTAATATTATAAAGATTAAATGCGCCAGTGGTCAAAGAATTTAGTCTTAGATTTAATCCAGGTGAAATACCGCCCGCTTGGTATAAATTTTTACTTGTTTTAATGTCGTAAGTAATACATGTTCCTATATCAATAATTAATACATTATCGTTAGGATATTCAGAACTTGCTGCTAAAATTAATGCTAATCTATCATCACCAACTAAACCAATATTATAAGGATTCGAAAAAGGTAATTTTATTTTATCATCAAAGCCGAAAAAGTTTGTATTTTCCTGACAAAGTAAATATAAATCATCCATTTTAGGACCAACGTTTGAAATAGCAGAGTTAACTATTTTATTATCATTAATTAAATCCTTAATAAAATTTAAATCAATTTTTTTTATTTTAAATTCATTAACTAATTTATTTTTTTTAAAGACTGCTATCTTTATTAATGAATTACCAATATCAATCAACAGATTCATAATTATCACAAATGTAAATAAGTTTAGCTATTTTTCTTTTGTTTATCAAAACGATTATATTTGCATTTCGAAATCTGGTACCTTAGCTCAGTTGGTAGAGCAAAGGACTGAAAATCCTTGTGTCCGCAGTTCGATTCTGCGAGGTACCACTAAAAAACTCCTATTTAAAGGAGTTTTTTTATATTTAAATAAATATATAATTATGAAAAAAATAATATTTCTTTTTGTTTCAATTTTTTTAATTGCATGTGAAACTGTTGTTGTTGAAAAAAATGAAACTAGTGATGAGCCTGAAGGCCCACATACATCTAATGAATGGAAAATATGGGCTTACAGTACTGCTGCACCATCATTTATAGCAGATGAATGTACTGTTGTTGATATGGATGGAACAATTCTTAGAGAAGGATCTAATGGTTGGACAGCAATGGCTGCAAATCCAAGAGGCCCAGCAAATCCTGAAAATGGTTGGAAAGACCCTCATGAAGCTATGCCAATGGTTGGAGATGCAGCTTCTTTTGCTTGGGTATCTGCATATATGGCTGGAACGAAACCAGAAATGGAAACAGATGGATGGGCATGGATGCTACATGGTGATATGGGAGAAGATAATACTAAGGCTGGTGTTTTAAATAAAGAGGATTCAGTTGAAGGTGAATGGATCGAGTCTGGAGCTCATTTAATGTTAATGCCTAAGGATCCTAGTTCCCTAAATGGTCAAACTACTGATTTTAATAGTGGAGCGCCCTACGTGATGTTTTCTGGAACAGATTATGCTCACCTTATGATTCCTGCAGAGGGATATTATGATTATCAGAAAAGAAAATAAATATAACAGATTACAAAAAAGCCACTTAAAGTGGCTTTTTTTATGTGATTAGGTTTCCATCATCATCCCACTCTGCAGTTATATTTCTTTTCGATTGATCAACAAATTTATCTAACCAATCCTTATCATACTCCAATCCATAATGATCGAGAACATCTTGTGGAACACCATCCCAAATGTTAGGCACATTACCCTTATATCCAAGCTCCTTAATTCCAACCTCAGATGTAAAATAACCTGTCATAGTGAGGTTTCTAACTAAATTAAACCATTGAACTTTCTCAGGATAATCAGTAATACTTTTATTTGGATCGTAATATGCAATTTCATCAAGAATATTTTTTTGTTGAGAAACATCACAATCAGCAAATGAATTATCGAACCTTTCTTTAGATTCATTATCTATCCATAATAAACCATTTCTTAAAGGTTTTTTGTATGATGGTATATCTTTAGCCATAAATTCAATTAATTGAACAACTTCAGCTTCCCTAATAGATCCAAAGTCATTAGGAGGAAGGATTAGATTACATATCTTATCAAGACTAAATAGCTCATAATTAGTAAAAAACTTTTCAGCAAATAGTTTATCATCATAGAGTTTTTCTTCTGGCGTTCTGCCATACTCATATCTAGTTAATGATCTTTTTATTTTTTCTCTGGATACACCATAGCAACCTTCTAAGAGAAGGCCAACTCCGATAGTAGCAAAGGTCAAAGTTTTAATTGAATCTCTTCTTTTCATATTTAAAAATTTTGCTTTTTAAATTCCTCTACAATTTTTTCAGAAGATCTCATGGCTAAAGCTAGGATAGTCCATGTAGGATTCTTATCTGCTTGGGAAACAAAAGGACCAGCATCAACAACATAAACATTAGAAGTATCATGTAATTTTTCATATTCATTTACAACTGAATTTTTTGGATTAGAACCCATTCTAGTAGTTCCAACTTCATGAATTATTTGACCAGGCTTAGTCAGGCCATAATTATTATCTTTTCCAGGTTTATCCCAAAGAGATATTCCTCCCATGTTGTGAATAATTTCTTCAAAAGTATCTTGCATATGCTTTGCTTGCTTTATTTCATTATCAGTCCATTTATAATTAAATCTAAGAACTGGAACTCCATATTTATCAACCTTATTTGGATCAATCTCACAATAATTTGTTTTTTGAGCAATAGACTCTCCACGCCCAGAAAGACCAATAGTTGAACCATAATATTTTTTCATATCATCACGTAAACTGTCTCCATAGCCACCAGCTTTATTAATTCCAAAAAATTTATTAAATCTATTTACGTCAAAGCCTGTTCCATAAGTTGGAGCTCCTAAACCTCCCCATTGTTCAATATGATATCCCCTTGCAAAATCTAAATTTTTATTATCCAGCCACCAAGGTGAATAGACATGCATACCTCCAACTCCATCTTCATTATAAGTTTTTCTATTTATTAATTCAGGAATAAACGCCATCATATCACCACCGGTTGAGTCATGTAAATATTTGCCAACAAGATCTGAACTATTCCCTAATCCATTGGGGTGTTGTTTTGATTTTGAATTGAGCAAGATTCTTGCTGAGCTACATGCTGACGCAGCTAAAACAACAACTTTCCCCGTTAATTTATATTCCTTATTTTCTTCTTTATCAATAAATGAGACTCCTGAAGCTTTACCTTCAGCATCGGTTGTTACAGTCCTTACCATTGAATTAACATATAAATCAATTTGACCACCAGACTTTTGTGCAGGAAAAATTAAACAAGAACCAGAGGAGAAGTCGCCATAAACATTACAACTTCTAGCACATCCATTACAATAATAACATATTCCTCTTTCATTGTTTAATCTTTTAGTTAATACTGATAAGCGGGAGGGGATAACTTTAACATTACTTTTTCTTGCAGCATTGACATAAAACAGTTCATGAAGTCTAGGTTTAGGGGGAGGTAGAAAAAAGCCATCAGGTTCATTATAAATATTTTCTTTTGTTCCAAAAACACCAATTAATTTATCAACCTTATCATAATAAGGTTTGATATCGTCATATGAAATTGGCCAATTTTCACCTAATCCATCTATAGATTTTTTTTTGAAATCATCGGGACCAAATCTTAATGAGATTCTTCCCCAATGATTGGTTCTACCACCCAACATTCTTGATCTAAACCACCTAAAATCTGTTTCATTTTTTTGACTGTAAGGTTCTCCATCAATATCCCATCCCCCATAAGCTTGATCATAGTCTCCAAAAAAACGAGTAGTTCCTGCTCCCCTTCTAGGTGAATGGAATGCAGGTTTTAATTGCGTCATTTGCTCAGGGTTTGCAGGATCATAATAAGGTCCAGCTTCTACTACAGCAACTGACAAGCCCGCATCTGACAAAACTTTAGTGGCCATACCTCCACCAGCTCCGGAGCCGAC
>JBELHE010000039.1:0-14901 GCA_042091575.1 Cryomorphaceae bacterium | reverse complement strand
AGTAGTCAATAGTATTAAAGTTATATGGCATCTTTCTATTTCTTTTTTATGGCTTAGTTTTTTAGCCGTAAAGTGGTTGGTAGATTTTAGCATTGGCTTTGTAAAAGGAATTAAAACCCCTGTCCCATGACACAACGTATCAAGAACTGTAATTTTTACAAAACAACTTATTTTGGTTAAATTTATTAATCTTAATTTGTTTACAAACAAAATACAAAGCACATAGGATAATATAATTATGGGGATATTTAAAAGATTATTTATTTATGAGTGAAAAAGAATGGAAAGACCTTATTGAATTAGAGCTTCCTGAAAATCAGGAAAACTTGTTGTTATCATTAATTCAAATTAAAACAGATTTTTTTAAAAATGAAGGGTTAATATTTAGTGGTTGGGAATTGCTAATTGAAGTTCATTTAGATGATGAGTTTGAGAGCAATATTTATTTGGACCTGTATTGTGGTGATTGTATTAATGATAATTATGAAACATATATAATTAACAATGTTCCAGAATTTGATAATTCAGAAATGCTGAGCAGCTTATCAAGACTTGAAGAGGGTAATAAAAATGACATAGCATTATCACTTAGCAAATTAAAAAGTTTAGATTTTAAAAATCTTTTCGATGAAGATAAAAAGGATTTTACATATTTTAATCTACCCGGTAAAGATGTTTTATATAATGATATGTCCAATGACGATGGTGAAAACATCTTTAATATCGGAGGAGGAGTTTACGAAAAATTTAAAAAAAAGAATGGCGAGATTTTTGGATTAAAAGAGACTTACAATAGAGATATTTTAATAAAAAGTGAGGAATTTGAAAACGGGGTTTTAAGTGGAGTCACAAAATATTTCGATGAAAAAACAGGACTACTTAAAGAAAAAAATATTACGAAAAACAATAAATTGATTTTCTATGAAAGATATTTTTTAGAAATGTCCGATAATGACGGCAATCCCTACTTAAGAAGTAGATTTTTTTACGAAGGAAATAATAAAATTGAAATGAGTTTTGGAATTAATGGAAGAGGAAATGATTTTACTCATCCAACTCTTCATAACATTTTAGATTACAGAAATCCAAACGAAAATATTGGTTTAGTTAAAACTGTTAATATAAATTTTACTACAGAAGGAAATATTTTATTTATTTGGGATGGTAAAAACTCAATCAGTGGAGATTTAAAGGAATTAAGTAGCAAGGACGAAATAAAATTTATAAAAGATTTTAAGGTTTTTGAATGTTATTATCCAAACGGAAATAAAATTGAGCGAAGAGAAATGAAAGATGGTAAAGTTCACGGTTCTTGGAAAAGATATTATGAAGATGGTGTTTTAGGCTATGTGACTAATCACATTGAATCTAAATTAAATGGTAATTCAATTAGTTATTTTAATGATGGAAAAATAATGGAAAAATCACACTATAAAAATGGAAAATGTGAAAGTCAAATTTTATATTATAAAAATGGAAATATTAAATCAGAAAAGAATTTTTTAAATGGTAAAGAACATGGTCATAGCAAAATATACTTTGAAACTGGAAATATTGAATTTGAGATTAACTTTAAAAACGGCCAGAGAAACGGTCGGTATACTGGATTTTATGACTCAGGAGAAGTGTTTTATAAAGGAGAATTTATAAATAATTCACAAGAGGGTTTATGGCAAATGTTCTATAAAAACGGAAAATTAAAAAAAGAAAATAATTTTATAAATAGTATAAAAACATCCCAAACCTGTTGGGATATTGATGGCAATAAAATAGTATGTGAAGACATGTAAATTATGTAGTTAATTTTAAAAAAAATCCATATTTTATTGAAAACAAAAAAATGAACTTCTTAAAAATTATACTTGCATCATTGTGTTTGCTTTGCCTTTTAGAAATGCCTTACAGTTTTTATGAATTTTTTAGAATAATTGCATTGGCATCATTTGGTTTTCTTGCCTACAAAGAGAGAGACAATGGTGCTTGGCCATTATTTTGGATAATTTCAGCCTTGATAGTTCAGCCTTTTCATAAGTTTTATATTACAAGGCCATTATGGACAATTATTGACTTTATATGGGCTATTACACTATTGTATCCTCTGTTTACTAACTATAAAAAAACTTAAACATTATGGAATATATTATAATATTATCATCTGGTATTGTCCTATTTGCTATTGTAGCATATTTGATTGGGAGGAAATATAAGTCCAGTAATAATAAACCTAAGAGTGTTTCTAACTCACCAACTCCAACTTCGAATTCTGAAAAAAAGCAAAAAGATATTAAAATCAAAAACGATCTATCAGGACAAAGAATTGATAGTAACACTAATAATTCGCTTATTGAAAAGTTAATTTTTCCAAAAATAAAAGGTCTAAATTATAACGAAATAATTACTGATTTTGACAATCTTGAAACTGCTCTTGAAGACAATATTAATGTCAAATGGCACTACTCTCAATATCCGCTAGTTTGTCTTGTGAAGTCTGTTTCAAAAAATATTTTTCGGGATGAATTGGAGAATTTGCTACTCTTAAATAATTTAAATTATTTAAACTTTAAACTTAAAAATGGTGTGAAAAGTTGGAGTTTTGAGGTAAAATCTAATATTCCTAAATTAAAGAATAAGAGTATTAAATACACTGTTGAAATGCATGAATCTACAGATTATAACTTAATTTTTATAATTAATACTAGTAGTGTTGATACGAAATCTATTGAACTTCTAGAAACAGACTTAACTTCAAAAAAACACAAAATAGATTGGGCAAATGGCTTAACTGTATTTGATGGACAAGAAGTTATTAAAAAGGATAACTCTTTATTCAAGGCAAAAAATGTACCCCTACTGTTTCATGATGATGAAAGTGAGTTAGAATACATATTAATACCCCATATTTCGCACATATCACATTCAAAACATATTATTGAATCAATAATAAAAAATAATGGTGGGCCAAAAAAATTTAAACCAAAAGAGATAGAAGGTTGGTCAAACCTTTACGATGGTGAAAATTTTACTATTGGATATGTTGATAAGTATAAAGTTGTAAGATTAAATAAACACAGAATAATCGACTCGTTTGAAAAGTTGGAAGCTGAGCTTTCACAACTTAGCGAAGCTTGGAATAATATTTTTAATTCAAGAGCTTCTTTTAGGTCAACGTCTGTAGAAAACTTAAAAATGTCAGTTCTGGATATGTCAAGAGCTCACACAAACGAATATATTGAAAGATATGAAAATGGTGATAACTTCAACGGAATGGAAGATACTCTGTATAGGATAGATGTAATAAATAAGTTTATTCAAAAATTTGAAAAATACTTTGAATATTGTATGAATTCAGGAACTAAAGCTTCAAAAGAATGTTTAAACAAGTTTTTTACAATTGTTGAATCTTTAATAGGCACTGAAATGATGGTCATCTATTTAATGGATGGTGATACATTAGTTGAAAAACTTAAAGGAAATGATATCTTTAAAAGAAAAATTAGGGTTAATTCTAAAAAAGTAAAGAATATCAATGATACCAATAAAAAGCTTGTTGATATTTTTGAATATACCTTTTATAACGATATAATCTTTAATGGAGTTATTTCATACTTAAATGAACAAAAAATATTAGAGTATGAAATTCCCTTCAGATTCGGATTGAAGCATGGTATTAGAAAGGATTTTCATGAAAATGGTAAATTAAAATCAGAATCCTTGTTATTCAATGATACATATTTAGGCAATATTGCTGAATATGATGAAGATGGTAACAAAATTTAATTTTTAAATAATTTTTAATTTTTTCAAACAAAGGAAAATACAAAAAATAATGTATGAGTGATTCACAAATAGAATACGGTCCTAAAGGAAATAGTAAGGAACTTGAAAGTATTTTAAACTATGTTTTAGATTCTAATATGAAAATTGATTACAAAGACAAAAAACCAACCCCTGTATGTATATGGGGAACACACGGATTAGGAAAAACGGAAATGGTTCGTGATTTTGCAAAACAAAGAGGATGGAAATTCAATTATATAGCTCCAGCACAATTTGAAGAGATGGGAGATCTGCACGGTATGCCTAATGTTATCGAAAATAAGGGTAGTAAGAAAATCACAACCTATTGTCCTCCAGATTGGGTTCCTTTAGAAGAGGGGCCAGGCATTTTATTATTAGATGATATAAATAGAGCAGACGATAGGATTTTAAGGGGCTGCATGCAGCTTTTACAGAATTATGAATTATCGTCCTGGAAATTACCTCACAAGTGGCAGATTGTAGCTACTGCAAATCCTGAGGGGGCTGACTACTCAGTAACTCCCTTGGATGATGCAATGCTTACAAGAATGATACATCTAACTTTAACTTTTAATCCTAAAGTATGGGCAGAATGGGCTACTAAATCAGCTGTTGATAATAGAGGGATTTCATTTGTTTTAACTTACCCTGAGTTAATCAACACAAAAAGAACTACACCAAGAAGTTTAACCCAGTTTTTTGATTTGATTAAGGGTATAGATGATTTAAAAGAAAATATCGATTTAGTAATTTCTTTAGCTCTTAGTACTCTAGATGAAGTTACTACTAGTTCATTCACGAATTTTGTTAATGATGATCTACAAAAATTAATAGAACCCGAAGAAATATTAAACACAAATAATTTTTCAGAAATTAAAAAAAAGATAGAATCCTTATCCGAAGACATTGAAGGTGAAAAAAGAACTGATAGATTATCTACTATTACAACAAGGATTTACCTCTACCTGATGTCTTCTAACTATACCGAGTCAAGTATTCATTCTGAAAACCTTATCAAATTTCTAGTTTTAGATTGTCTCCCTAAAGACTTGTCAATGAGTCTTTATATGCAATTATTAAAGTTTTCTAATAAAAATATCAAAAAAATGCTTCGAGATAAAAGGCTAGCTGATTTCTTGTTGAATGCAATGTAAAACTTATAATAATGTCTAAAAAAAATATAAATGATGAAATTTCAAGATGTATTATAAAGATGCTGGTAAGCGAACCTTTTTACGCCCATCTTTTAAGTGGTATAATAAGAAATGTAACGGATGAAATCCCTACCGCAGCTGTAGGCTTAAATGGCACGAAGGTAACTTTATATATAAATGAAAATTTTTTTCTTAAAGAGTTGACCACATTTTCATCTAGAGTTGCAGTGATTAAACATGAAACTTTACACCTGCTTTTTAAACATTTATTTAGGTTAGACTTAAAAAAATACAATCCAAAGTTATTTAATATTGCAGCGGATATAGTTGTAAATCAATTTATAGGGAAATGGGACTTACCAAAATCAGCAGTTACTTTAGATTTATTTCCAGATTTAGATTTAATAGAAAATGAATCAATTGAGTGGTATTATAAAAAAATATTAAAATTAAAAAAACAAATCGATAAAAATGATTCAAAAAAGAATAGTAATAACAATTCAAATTTTCCAAATGAAAGTGCAGAGTCTTTAAATGATATCTTAAATAATAGAAGCCATAGTGATCATACAAAATGGGGATTTAGTGATAACACTATAGTGTCTAGACATTCTGAAGCGGAACTTGATAGATTGATAGTCCAAACTAAACAAAGGGTGTCATCAGATCAATATGAAATCTTACCTGACTCAATTAAATCATTAATTGATTTAATAATTGAAAAAAGAAACCCTAAAATTAATTGGAAAAAAGCGCTAAATATTTTCTCAGCTAGTAGTAGAAAGAGTAAAATAAAATTTACAACCAAAAGGGTAAGTAAAAGGTACGGAACAATACCAGGAATCAAAATAAAAAGAAACCAAAAATTGGCAGTTGCTATTGATACTTCTGCTTCAATTCCACTTGAGGAATTTAATTTCTTTTTCACTGAAATTCATTCAATATGGAAGCAAGGTGCTGAAATAGAGATTATTGAATGTGATAACACAATACAGAATACATATAATTTTATTGGAAAATTTCCTAAATTTATTCAAGGAGGAGGAGGGACCGCTTTTGATCCAGTTTTTAAATACATTAATAGAGACAGAAATATTTCTTATGACGGATGTGTTTATTTAACTGATGGATATGCTGCTGAGCCAAAAACAAAGCCTAGGTGTAAGGTGTTTTGGATAGTTACACCTAATGGAGAGATTGGCCCTCAACTAAAATATGGAAGAGCTGTAAAAATAAATGACTGATTAAAATTAAATTATGATATATCTACACGAAAATGGAGTAACGGTTATTGCTAAGGATGAGGCTAAACGTGGTAAAGTTTATGAGTTGAACGGAGATAAATATTATGTTGCCAGAGGCGTAGCTGATATAAAGAGGATAATTGATTCAGGGGAATATCCTTTAAATAGAGTCATTACAAGTAAATTAACCTCTCTCAATTATTTATTCCAAATAAAAGGGGGCTATACTCAAGCTGCCGTTCCCGCTGATTTTAATGATGACATTACCAATTGGGATACGAGTAATGTTTTGTCGATGGATGAAGTATTTAGTGGATGGCCAGAATTTAATCAGGATATCAGCAATTGGGATACAACTATGGTAGAATCAATGCGTGGAATGTTTAAAAGTTCAAAATATGAAGGAAGCTACCACATTGGGAAAACATATTTTAACCAGGATATAAGCAAATGGGACGTTAGTAATGTAAAAAATATGTCAGAAATGTTTATGGGGGCCACATCATTTAATCAGGATATTAGTACTTGGGATGTTAGCAATGTAGAAAATATGGCTCACATGTTTAGTGGTGCCGTATCTTTTGACCAACCTGTTGGTAATTGGAATGTTAGTAATGTAAAAAATATGTGTGGAATGTTTAGTGATACAGAAGCAATTGGTATAAAGGCATTTGTAGGTTCTTATGAATATCGCAGGGCAGGTTCATCATCTTTTAATCAACCTATTGGTAATTGGAATGTGGGAAATGTAGAAAACATGGATTATATGTTTAGTGGTGCTACATCTTTTAATCAAGATATAGGCAATTGGAATGTTAGCAATGTAACAACTATGGTTCATATGTTTAGTGGTGGTAGAAAAGACGCTTTAGTTGAAACATATTCAACAGAAAATACAGTAAAAAATAATCCCACATCTTTTAATCAGCCCATTGAAAATTGGGATGTAAGTAATGTAGAAAGCATGGAAAATATGTTTAGAGAAGCTACAGCTTTTAATCAACCAATTGGGAATTGGAATGTTAGTAAAGTAGGTAATATGGGCGGTATGTTTAAACAAGCTACAGCTTTTAATCAAAACCTTAATGAATGGAATGTGAGCTCACTTTCTTGGGTTAAGGGTATGTTTTATGGGGCTACTTCATTTAATTCTCCCATAGGAAAATGGAAGTTAAAACCCACATCGAATCAGTCTAATGATAATTCTGGTATTTCGAGTATGGAGAATATGTTTAGAGAAGCTACAGCTTTTAATCAAGATATAAGTAGTTGGGATGTAAGTAATGTAAAAAGCATGGAAAATATGTTTAGAGAAGCTACAGCTTTTGATCAAGACATAAGTAGTTGGGATGTGAGTAATGTCACCCAAATGAAGGGGTTATTTCAAGGGGCAACCTCATTTAATCAAAACATAAGAAACTGGAAAATAAATGAGAAATTACCAAAATCACCTACCATATTTAAAGATGCAAAAGCATTCAATGTCAAAGAATATAATCCGTTTTTAAATAAAATACCAAAAGAGAGAAAAGTTGATACTTCAACAGCTAGCTTATCGCCTAATGACAAAAAAACTTTTTCGAAAATAAAAAAATTATTAGTTGAAAGAGATTATGATAAAATTGATTTAGGATTAGAACTCCTGATTTCTTTAAACAACTTAGAATTGTTTGAGGCACTTCTTTTTGATTGTAAAATTGAAAAAATTAAGGATTCATGGGGGAATGCCAAAGTTACAATAGCTAGAAATAAACTATTTACTGGATCTGAGCCAGCCCAACCTTTTTTGGATTATGCTCTAATCAATGTAATTGCTAATGCTCCTAATGATGCTAAAATAGATGATTCAATTAAAGTAAATAAGATATCATCTTTTGATATAAAACTATTCCAATATAAGAAGATGAATAGCCCTCTTCCTTTGGAAAAATTTACTTTATTAAGCACTTTAATATTCGATTTCAATTTGTTTAATATAGAAGGAGCTAATTATGGGAATTTTACCGACGGGGATAACGGAGTTAATGTTGAGGATTTTTTTAAGGAAAACAATATAACCCACCTTAAGGCTGAAAATGTTAAAGGTAGTTTAAAATGGATGAAAAAATTTAAACAACTTAAATCTTTAGAGTTTGACAATTGTAGTGGTTATAAAATTGAGGATGTCGAAAGTTTTAAATATTTAGAAAATTTGGAAGAGCTGAAATTATCTTCATCAATGTTTTCAAATCTTGACTTCTTAACTGAATGTAAAAGATTAAATAAATTAGATTTAAGCGTTTCTTATTCTAGTAGCTCATATTCAAATGATAAAAAATTGGAAAATATTGTTTTTTTGAGTGAGCTCAATAATTTAGAAGACTTAAAATTATCAGGCTTAAATTCATATGAATTTGAAAATTTTGATTTTAGCGGCTTGTATTCTTGCAAACAAATAAAACAGTTGTCAATTGATATTTCAAAATCAACAGACTTGTCAGAATTAAAAAAATGTATTTCTTTAGAATCATTAGAACTAAAAGCTGATAATTATGGCCAAGAATTAGAAGTTTCTGCAAAAATATTAGAGATAAATGGATTAAAAGAACTAAATAATTTAAAAAGTATTTCCACTGGAACACTTTCTTTTTATGGTTTGGATAATGGGAATTTAATGAAAGACTCTTACTCACCAAAAATTATTGAAAAAAGCACAAGGTTAAATGAGAAAGATATTACTTTAATTGATGAAACAAGTTGTTATCAAGGCCTACCTTTTAGTGGTACTTTATATGGAGAAATTAATGATGACTTGTTTTTTGAATATGATGTTGTGGATGGATTTAAAGATGGGATTTACCGTGAATTTTACATGCCTAATGGGAATATCAAACTAGAAATATTATATGAAAAAAATAAAATTAATAAGATTATTGGATTTTATAATGAAAACGAATTAAATATACTGGAAAAAAATAGTTGTATATCAGCATTTGATTTAAACTCTAATGAAGTCCATAGAATTGGTGGAGAAGATGGAGGTTTTTTCTTCAATGATAAAAGATATACAGGTTTTTGTTTATTAGATATTTCAGTTTCTCGTTTTAGTGGGATCAATGACGAAAAACTTATAGAATTAATAGAAAACATAAATGCCTCAAATGTTAATGGTAATGGTGATGGTGATGATAAGGTTTCACTTCTTTTAAAATTAAAAAATGGAATAATTACTAAAGATATTTTAGTAGCTACAAAAGAAAAATTTATTAAAACATCTGTTGTAAATGATTATGATTTTGATAATATGCCTTCTTATTTAGATGAAGAAACTAAGGAAGCTTTTAAAAAGATGGATAAGGAAAAACAACATAGATTGTACATATACATGAATTCACTATTTGATATTCCTGTTATACTTGATGGTCAAAATCAATCCTTGAACAGCAATAAAAATCTTGACGGTATGTCAGTGGTAATTTCTGGTGTGTTTGAAAAATATTCAAGAAATGAATTAAAAGAATTAATAGAACAAAGGGGGGGGAAATCATCCTCATCAATTACTAAGAATACATCATTTGTGTTAGCTGGAGACAAAATGGGGCCCTCTAAAAAACAAAAAGCGAAAGATTTAAAAATTAGAATGATTGGAGAAGAAGAGTTTGCAGAAAAGTATATCTCTAACCAAAATGACAATCAAACATCATCAAGTACTCAATCAGATCAAATTTTATTAAGAAATGTTTTAAATCCTAATTTCGAAAAATCAAAAATGGGTTTAATAGCAAATAATCAGAAAAATCAAAAATTAACATCTGATGATAAAAAATCTTTTTCGGAAATTAAAAAGCTTTTAAGTGCAAGAGATTTTGATAAAATTGATGAGGGGGTTCAAAAATTAGTTTTATTAAATAAGTTAGAATTATTTGAGACTCTTCTAAAGGAATGTGAAATTAAAGTGGAGAAAACTCGTTGGGGTTTTTCAGAAAATTTAATAAAAAACAAAAATTTTACTGGTTCTGGTCCTGCTCAGCCATATTTGAATTATGCATTATTTTCTGTTATTGCAAATACACCTAATGAGGCTAAGATTAATGATACAATCATAAAACAAAATTTTATAGATATGGACATGAGTGTTTTTGATCTATCTTCTTTAGAGAACAAATTTATACCAATTGAAAAGTTCACTTCGTTATCTACACTAAAATTAGATTTTAAAATATTTGAGGAATTTAACAAAGGAGCTAAAAACATTAACCGTGAGAATTGGTTTGCCAATAACAACATTAATAAACTAGAGGTTAAAGTTTCTGGGAGTTTACAGTGGATGAAAAATTTTAATCAATTAAAATCCTTAAAGTTAGAATTTGGTTATTATCCTATAAATCATATTGAAAGTTTTGAGTTTCTTGAAAATATTGAGGAATTGTCTTTGATAAACTTTAATTATCAACAAGTATTTAAAAACCTTGATTTTTTGAAAAAGTCTAAAAAAATTAGAAAGTTTTCATTGCACATTAAAAATACTTACAACGCTACTGAAAAATTGGAAAATATAGATATTATTAAAGATTTAACTGACTTAACTGATTTAGAAGTTACTGGGATTTACAGTGGCTTGAGTCTAGATTTTTTACTTTCTTGTAAAAAAATAAAGAATCTCACATTAAAAATGGACAATTTGGAAGATGATACAAATTATTTTGAATTACTTAAGAATTGTTCTTCTTTAGAGACATTAAATATTATTGGTATAGATAGTTATAATATTACGGGTAAAGTTTTAAATATAAACGGATTAAATGGGTTGCCAAACCTTAAAAATTTCTCATTAAATAATGTGAATATTTCAACTTTAGATAATTCAATTTTTATTAACTAAAATGATATTTTAATGGGTAATACTGTTTTGTCTGAAAAACTTCTTAAGGAATCAATTGATAATTACAACGAACTAAAGACTTTGAGTTGTGTAGTTAAAAACAGTATGCCAGTATTGTTTTTTGGAGATATAGACAATTATATCAAACAGGATTATAAAATCATTACCGCCGCTCTAAACCCTTCAGATGTGGAGTTTTTGAAAGATAGAAATGATAATTATTCTTGTAAACATAGATTTCCAGATTATAATAAAACAACTGTTTCATTAGAAAAGTCATGTAAAAACTATTTTAAAAATAATCCTTATGACAAGTGGTTTGGACAAGATAATACAGGGTTTAAGCCATTGCTAAATGGGATGGGTTATTGTTATTATCCTAACTCTAAAAATCTTAAAGCTGTATTACATACAGATATGTGTACTCCAATTGCAACAAACCCAACGTGGAGTAAATTGTCTAAAAATGATTGTAGAAAACTTCAAATAAAGGGTTTTGATTTGTGGAAAAAATTAATAATTGAATTGAAACCCAACTTAATTATAGTTTCTTTAAAAAAAGCTTACATAGATTCAATTGAACTATCACCGATTTCTAGTTTTAAAAAAATAGGTAATCTAGTTAAACCAATATACAGTAAAAACAATACCTTTAAGTATGAGATTATCCATTATGAAGGAGATATTAATGGTTTTAATACTAATTTATTGTGGGGAAGTGCACAGAACACCCCCTTTCAGCCATTTAAAAATAAAATCCACATTGGAAAAATCTTAAAAAAATATTTTAAACTTAATGAAATTTAAAAAGAAATAATTAATGGCAAGATTAGTAAAATTTAATTTTGGA
This sequence comes from Cryomorphaceae bacterium, assembly GCA_042091575.1. Taxonomy (GTDB): domain Bacteria; phylum Bacteroidota; class Bacteroidia; order Flavobacteriales; family Flavobacteriaceae; genus Eutrophosalina. The sequence continues at coordinate 2,994 of JBELHE010000039.1, read as the reverse complement.
GGGAAAATTTTAGAGTCACAAATTGTTAAAGTTGACAGAACAAAACTCTACGGATCTTCTAAAAAAATAGTTAAGGACTCTAAAGGAAATATTTGTATTACATCAGATTTATATGAGGGCTCAAAAATTTTACCAAAAGGGTCAATATCTCAGGTGTTAATTGATGACAAGGGAAGGTTTGTTAAAAGGTCGGAGCTTGTAGGCTTCAATTTAAATAATAAAAAAGTTGGAAAAGTCCCTTCCATTTTTTCTTTAGAAAATATCTGTGAAAAAGTTGATTTAAATGAGTTCATGTCTGTAAGTATAAAATCTATTTATCAACTTAATATTGATAAAAATATTATAAGTGGTTGGGAAGAAAAATTCATGAATGATGAGGTTTACCATTTTATATTTAATTATAGAGAAGATTACGAAGGAGACGATGCCTACATAATTTCCAATGGCACCGATTATTTTGTAACAGTTGGTAAAAAAAATGATTTTCAATATTTAGAGCAGAGTAATATTACACTTGACGATGAGGAGGAGATTGAAGATGAACTTGATTTTTCAATGTTTTAATATATGATTAGATACATCAAAATACAAGATAATAACAAAAGAGATGCTGAGATAACATTTAAGTCAGTTAAATCCGGAAGCTTAATATATCTAGCCCTTGACAATGGAGAAAAACCAATTAATAAGAGAGTTATTAAATCTACTAATGAAAATAGTTTAGAATATCTTATTGATAAAAGTGAACCAACACAAGATGATTACAATGATTTTTCAGAAAAACTTATTAATGAAGATTTAGAAATTGATTTAGAATTGTTTGGAAAGTTTGTTGTTAAAACAGATAGAATATATACAAAAAGTAACTTAGAGCCTGTATATAATGTGTCAGTTACTGAACAAATATTAAACCCCAATGGAGAGTTAGTAGAGGAAAAAGAACAAAGCTTTATTAAATCAAATATTAATGGAGAAAGTACCGTTAAGTGGACTGGAAAATATATTCCTAAAAAGAAAATATACAATAAAGTTGTACTTAGTTCAAAATACCAATTGAAGCACATTAATGGCCTTACTTTTGACTTTTTATTCAATATAGCTAAAAATTTATCTGAAAAAGATTCTTTAATGATGTTAGGTGGGGGAAAGGGCAACGACCCTCTAACTATTAACGACGGCGGTAGGCCATACAGAGCTTTTCTAGAAGGAAAAGTTAAAGGCGATTCATATTGTTTAATAATGCATTTTTCTAATCAAGAATTTAAAGCAATTTGAATGTTATGGACATAGAAGAAAAATTAATAAACTATAAACATAAAGTAGCTGGCAAATATCTTCCTGTTCGAAGTGATCAGATAAAAACTGGAGTTTTTGAGCTTGAAAAATATTATTTGTCTACTAAAATTGATGGACACATATGCTTTATTTTAAAAAATGGAAAAGAAATATCTATTTTAAGTCATAACAATAAGGCTTTTGACAGAAAGGAGTTAACAGATGAATTGTCCCATACTTTAGAAAATGAAGATGGACTATTTGTTGGTGAAATATATTCACATCACATTGACAAAAAGACAAGGTCTTACGACTTAACAAATAATATTAAAAATAAAGAAAGTGATATTAGAATAGCTGTTTTTGATTTGATACAGTTAAATAATAAAGAGTTTTCAGAAAATGACTGGAACAACAAAAAAAATATTCTAAAAGATAAGTTTAAGAATGGGGAAAAAATTTATTTTTTAGAGGAAGTAGAATTGTCCTCAAAAAAAGATATTGAAGCTGAATTTCAAAAAAGAGTAACAGATTCAAATGAAGAAGGTATTGTTGTCAGGGGAGAATCAGGGCCAGTATTTAAAATAAAAAAATACCTAAGTTTTGATTTGGTTGTGTTAGGTTATGTAACTGGCCATGCTAATAATTTTTCTTTAATGAAAGAAATCCTGGTTGGTGTTCAAATCAAAAACAATACATTCCTAGAAGTTGGTATTGTTGTTAATGGTTTTTCTATTTCTGAAAGAGAGAAATTATCAAAAGATTTTGAAAAAATTAAGGTTGAATCAGATGTAATTCAAGTATCTAATTCAAAGTTGCCATTCACAATGATTGAGCCTAAGTATATAGTAGAAATTGAATCTACGGACGTTTTAAATGCAACTAGTGGAGGAGTAATTAAAAAATCAGTGATTTCATATCAAGGCAAGTATTTATTTGACAATAAATCTCCCTCAATAAGTCTAACTACCCCTGTATTCATAAAACTTAGAACTGACAAAAAAGTAAATCAAAATGATGTTGGTTTAAATCAGATAACAAGGGTTGTCAATTTGGATAATTATAAGAAAGAAGAAATTGATAAAAAAGAATCGGAGATTATTCAAAGGGACGTTTATGTAAAAGAATCAAAAGGAGCAAAAATGGTTAAAAAATTTTTAGTTTGGAAAACTAATGGGGAGATAAACAATTATCCAAAATACATTTTTTATAAGACAGATTATTCGCCAACTAGAGCAGAAAAATTAAAAAGAGAAATAAAAGTGTCCAATGATAGAAAACAAATATTAGATATTTTTAAAATTGATGTTGAAACTGATATAAAGTCAGGTTGGAATAAGCTATAAATAATTTTAATCGGGGAATTTCAAACAAAAAAATAAAGGGAAATGAATTCTAAAATAAAACCAATTTGGTTTGAAGGGGATTGGTATGAAAAAGGAGGTGAAGCACAAAATACTCTAAGTGGTAAATGTTGTACTCTCAGTGCTGCAGAATTATCAATTTATGACTACATAATGGGTTGCCAAATATTATTAGAAAAGTTTGGAGGACTTAGTCCTAACCATAGTTCATCTTCACAAAAAGCCAAATCTTGGCTAAAAAAACACAACCCTGAGGCCTACAATATGCTATTTGATACTGATAAATGATAAATGAATAAATATGGGATTACTAGATATATTTTTTAAAAAATGGACTTACGAAGAAAAATTAGCT
>JBELHE010000038.1:0-14978 GCA_042091575.1 Cryomorphaceae bacterium | reverse complement strand
TTTTATTGATTTTTGATGATTCATTAGGAACACCTAACAAAATTGGCTGAGGAAGACCTAAGCCAACAACACATAGTTGTTGAAATAAATTACTTTTCTCAAACTTTTCTTCAATTAGGTGAGGTTCAATATACTTCCCTTTTGAGGTTTTGAATATATCTTTAACTCTTCCTGTGATGTGTAAGTAACCATCTTCATCAATATAGCCTTTATCGCCTGTATTAAACCACCCATCTTTCAAAACCTGATCAGTATATTCTTTATTTTTATAATATTCTTTTAACAAAAATGGTCCTTTATTTAAAATTGATCCATCAGACCCAATTTTTACCTCTGCTTCGTCCCATGGCAAACCAACAGATCCTTTTCCTTTTTTACCTTTTGTATCTAAATATGAACACACACAACAATTCTCGGTCATGCCATAACCATTCAAGATATATACACCTAATTTGCTATACCAATCAATTATTTCTTGAGGAAGGAATGCGGCTCCACTAACAATTGCTCCACATTTTGACCAGCCTAAAGATTTTTTTATTTTATTTTTTACAATATTTGAAAGTATTGGGATTTTTAAAAAAATGTCCAGCTTTTTTTGTGACATTTTTTCTAAAACTTTTTCTCTAAACTTATTATAAATCCTTGGTACACCTGCAAAAGTTGTTGGCTGAACATCAGATAAGTTTTTTCCAAAAGTTTCTAATGATTCTACAAAAGACATTGTTCCTCCATACCTAAAACAAGAAGATTCTATGACTACTCTTTCGAAAATATGATTTAATGGTAAATAGGATAAAAAAGAATTGTTTCCATCTCTGTCTACTGCTAATGGATTTACATCATTTTCAATTATAACTTTTGTCAAAAAAATTGTATTATAATCAAGAACAACTCCTTTTGGATCTCCAGTGGTTCCGGAGGTAAAAACAATAGTCCAAATATCATTTAATTTAGGGTAATAATTTTCAGATTTAGGCTCAAATTTATCTAAAATATCATTCCATTTAACTGAATTAGGAATTGGAGAGTGATTTTCATAAATAGGAAATGAAATTATTGGAATATCACTCACTCCCTTGCTTTGTTCTTCCCAATTTTCAAGTTTACCTGCAAACATCAATTTAACTTCACCAAAATCTATAAGATTTTCTAATTCGTTTGATTTTAATGTAGGAAAAAAGGGGACTGAAATATGTCCCGACATCATTATTGCTAAATCTGCAATAACCCATTCTCTACAATTTTTTGATATAAGTCCAATATGGGATTTTTCAGGAAGATTATATGATTCAATTGCAGATGCTATTTTTCTAGCCATATTACCAGCCTCAGACCATGTATATTCCTTCCAAATATCAACATATGGTTGCCTTAAAAAAGGGTCATTAGCTTTTTCTATTTCCCATTTATAAAAAGGAAAGTCGTAAAGTTGTTTGTCCATAATTGTTAAATATAATAATTTATTTTTGAGATGATTTTTTCAATATTTTTCACTTATAAATTACTATAATATTTAACTATCTTAGCACACTGTTGAGCAATGAAAAAGTTTAAATCTACTATCAATGAAAAAAGTGCATCTTTCAAAACAAATAAAGATGCTATGCTTAAACTTATTGATAAGCTAAAGTCTAATCTCAAATTAAGTAAAGTCCTTGGAAATGAAGTTTCTTTAAAAAAAGCAAAAGATAGAGGGAAATCATTAGCAAGTGAAAGGATAGAAAAAATTTTAGATAAAAACAGTGATTTTTTAGAACTTATGCCTTTAGCAGGACTTAAACATCATAATGGTTTTGGTCCTGGTGGTACTACCATTTCTGGAATTGGATATGTTTGTGGCAAACCTTGTATTATAAATTCTAATATTGGAACAAAAAAGGGAGGAGCAGTTGATTACGCAACTAGCCTTAAAAATCTAAGACTCTCACAAATTGCCAAAGAAAATAAGCTTACAACTATAAATTTAGTTGAAAGTGGAGGAGCAAATCTTCCAGATCAAGATAGAGTGTTCAATAATTATGGGGCAATGTTCAAAGAAATGTCCAAAAGAAGTAAAGATGGAATTTTAACAATTTCTGTTGTTTTTGGAAATGCTACAGCAGGAGGAGCTTATGTTCCAGGCATGTCTGATTATACAATAATGCAAAAAAACCAAGCAAAAGTTTTCTTAGCAGGTCCTCCACTTGTAAAAATGGCTACAAATGAAGAATCAACAGATGAAGAGCTAGGAGGTGCTCAAATGCATAGCAAAATTTCAGGAGTTTCTGATTTTTTAGCTGAAAATGAAGGTGAAGCTATTGAAATTGCTAGAAAAATTGTTGAAATAAATGTTAATGAAAAAATAAATTTATTTAACAAAAATGGAAAAAAACCAAATTATAATAAAGAAGAAATACTTGGTATTATCCCTGAAAGTCTAAAAAACCCATTTGATATTAGAGATTTAATTGTTCGATTTGTTGATGATTCAGAATTTTATGAATTTAAGGAAAATTTTGGAGTAACGATGAAATGCGGTTGGTCGAAAATAAATGATCATAAAATTGCAATTATTGCTAGTAACGGTATAATTTTCAGTGAATCAGCAAAAAAAGCAACTCAATTTATTCAGTTGGCTAATAAAAATAATATTCCAATATTATTTATCCATAATACAACTGGTTTTATTGTTGGAAAAAAACATGAACAAAATGGAATGGTAAATCATGGCGCTCAACTAATTCATGCTGTAGCTGGAAGCGAGGTTCCACATATTACCTTAATTGTTGGTAACTCATATGGTGCTGGAAATTACGCTATGTGTGGAAGATCTTTTGATCCCCGATTTCTTTTTTCTTACCCGAATGTTAAATCAGGTGTTATGGGTGCAGAACAATTAGCTGGTGTAATGGAAATAATAAAAATAAATTCTGCTAAAAACTCAAACAAAAAAATTGATAAAAGAAAATTAAATAAAGAGAAAAAGGATTTGATTTTTCTAGCGGAAGAAAAAGCAAGTGTATGGCATACAAGTTCGGAGATAATGGATGATGGGGTTATAGACCCAAGAGAAACTAGATTTTATTTGAGCTTTTGTTTGGATATTATTTGTAAAGAAAACATTAAAGGCTCTAGATCCTATGGTACATTTAGATTATAATAATGTTAGTTAAAAATAATCTTATTGAAAATTTTGATCCTGTTGAGTTCAAATTTATTATCGTAAAAAATCATGAAGATTATCTTGAAATTATTTTAAATAGACCTGATAAAAAAAATGCCTTAAATTCTATAATGATTAAAGAATTAGCCTTGTGTACGGACTATGCTAACTCAAATGATAAAATTAGAGCTGTTGTATATAAAAGTAAGGGCGATATATTTTGTTCTGGATTAGATTTAAAAGAGCTAAGTAGATCTAAAATTTTTCTAGCAGATGTATTTAACAAACTTCACAAACCAAAAATTGCTATCCTAGATGGGAATGTTTATGCAGGAGGTGTTTTATTAGTTTCATGTTCAAATTATGTTATAAGTACACCTAACGTCAAAATGACATTGCCTGAAGTGAAAAGAGGATTATTCCCATATCAAGTAATGGATTCTTTATTTAGAATTATGCCTGAAAAAAAAGTATTAGATTGGTGTATAAGAGGATACAGCATAAGTGCTAAAGAATGTAAAGAATTGAATCTTTTTCAAGAAATATGCTCTAAAAATGAAATTGAAAATAAATTAAACCTTATCATTAAAGAAATAACCTTATCCTCACCGAATGCAATTAAAAATGCTTTGAAAGTTTTTGAAGAAATATATATTGATGATCAAATAATTAAAAAATTAAATAAAGCTCTCGAAAATTTAAAGAACTCCGATGATGTTATTGAGGGTGTAAAAGCTTTCAAAGAAAAAAGAATTCCTAAATGGAAATAAATAACCGAACTGTAAGATTATTGGAAAGACCATTTGGCTTTCCAAAAAAAAATATTTGGTCCTTTAATGAAGAGAACTTTGATCTTGATCTTAAGAAAAATGAATTATTAGTAAAAAATGAATATATATCTATAGATCCTGCTATGAGAGGATGGTTAAATAAAGGTAAATCTTATATCTCTCCAGTTAGTATTGGCGATGTAATGAGAGCAGGTACTATAGGTGTCGTTGTAAGATCGAAGAATAATTTTTTTAAAGTTGGAGACTATGTTAGTGGATGGGGAGGTGTTCAAGAATACAATATAAACGATGGTAAAAACTTTAATATTATCGATGATAAGAAAATAAATATTAAATCTTATTTAAGTGTGCTTGGAATGACTGGTTTAACTGCATATTTTGGAATTTTAAGAGTTGGGGAAATTAAGAAAAATGATACTGTAGTTGTTTCTGCAGCTGCTGGCGCTGTTGGTAGTGTAGTTGGGCAAATAGCAAAAATAAAAGGCTGCAAGGTGATTGGTATTGCAGGTGGATCAAAGAAATGCGACTATGTCAAAAACATATTAAAATTTGATGACTGCATTGATTATAAGAGTAATGACTTTTTTGCTAATTTAAAAAAATCATGTAAAGAAGGTGTTGATGTTTATTTTGATAATGTCGGTGGAACAATTTTAAATCAAATAATGATGTTTATTTCAAAAGGTGCAAGAATTGTTATTTGTGGGGCTATATCTCAATATAATCAAAAACCAACTGGTCCTAACAATTATCTTTCATTGTTAGTAAATAGAGCTACAATGAAGGGAATGGTAGTTTTCGACTATGTAGATGATTACGAACTTGCAATAAAAGAAATGCGAAAATGGATATTAGATGAAAAATTAACAACTAGCGAAGATATTTACGAGGGTATTGAAAATTTTCACGAAATATTTTTAAAGTTGTTCAGTGGAGAAAAAATTGGTAAATTGATTCTTAAAGTTTAAAATATGAGTAAACCAGATTTCTATTCGGATCTTAAAATTCCTGCTATCGCAGCTCCCTTATTTTTAATTTCAGGGCCTAAACTTGTAATTGAATGCTGTAAAAATGGTATTGTTGGTACCTTTCCTGCTTTAAATCAAAGAACTACAGCAGGTTTTGAAGAATGGGTGATAAAAATCAAAAATGAATTAGAAGAGTTTGAAAAACAAACTGGAAAAAAAGCCGCTCCATTTGGTGTTAACCTAATAGTTCATAATACAAACCCTAGAATCAAAGATGATTTAATGGTGTGTGTCAAACATAAAGTCCCTATAGTTATCACCTCTTTAGGAGCAGTTTCTCAATTAGTTGGTGCAGTACATTCCTACGGAGGTATAGTTTATCATGATGTTATTAAGAAGAGACATGCAGAAAAAGCAGCAGAAGCTGGAGTTGACGGATTAGTTTTAGTATCAGCTGGTGCTGGGGGTCATGGGGGGACTATAAATCCAATGTCATTAATTGCTGAGATTAAAAAATTCTTTAAAAAAACGATTATACTTTCAGGTTGTATAAGTAAAGGAAGAGATATTGCCTCTGCCATACAAATGGGAGCTGATTTCGCATATATGGGAACAAGATTTATCAACACAAAAGAAAGTTTAGCAGATGAAGAGTATAAGAAAATGATAATTAATTCCAACGCAAATGATATAGTATATACCGCTGCAGTTTCAGGTGTAAATGCAAACTTTTTAAAACCTAGTTTAGAAGCTATGGGAATTTCTGAAGAAATGTGGGAAAACTCAAAAAAAATAGATTTTGGAAAAGAACTTAGCGCAGCCGAAGCAGAAGCGAAAGCTTGGAAAACAATTTGGTCTGCTGGTCAAGGTGTAACTAGTATTACTGATAATTTAACTGTACAAGACTTAGTCGAAAAACTTAAAAAAGAGTTTGTTAGCTCTATTGAAGATCAAAAGAAATTATTAGAAAAATTCCAATAAAAAAAACCCGCATAATAGCGGGTTTTAATTATAATTTTAAATTTTTTAATCTAATAAAGATTTATTCCAATAGCTAGTTCTCCAAACAATTTTTCCATCATTGTCAAAACGATCACTAAAGTGAACAGGTACATTAATCTTCTTGCCATCAGATTTTCTAACCATAGTAAATCTCCACCAAGAAGCAACAACTTTACTTTCTCTCCAATCGTACTCAAAATAATCAGGATATCCAACTTCATCTAAAGATTCAACATCCCATCCTTCAAACATTTTACTATCTCTGGCTAATATCTCTTCAGAGTTCATTACTTCAGACTCATTTATGTCGTTAAAAGAGGCGTTTTCATGAAAATAACTCATAGCTTTTTCAACATCACCGTGAGCATAAGCATATTGGAGTTTTCTCACTGTATTAATATTTTCATGATTCATGTATATTACCCCATTTTTCATGTCATTTCCTGGCCAAGCATCATTTCGTTTTCTGTATGTATTTTGATTATTGTATTCAAAAATCACTCTTATTTGTTTTGAGTCATCCGATAACATGTATAACCTGTGAATAGGGTCATCAAACTTAACACCAGTTTGATTATTAACTGCATATAATCTGTCCCATGTTTGAACCCAAACTTGATTTCCGTTTTTGTACTCTATTGCATCTGGGTAGGCAGGTTTATCTTGGGTAAATTTTAAATATGAATTATTATTAAACCACCAGGTCATGTTATTAATCATTTGTTGCTTGTTTGAACCCTCATCATCCTTATTTAAGCTATTACCATTTCTTATTCTGAAGTCTTCAGCTAAATATGAAGATGCTTTTTCAATATCACCACTAACCCATGCTTGATTGAAAGAGTTAACAAGATCAATTGCAGGGTGTTTATCATAAACAGATCCATTTTTGTTTTTTTGAGCACTCAGAGTAAAAACAAATAAAAAACTCAGTAAATAAATTGATTTTTTCATAATTAATTATTGTTAATAAAAACAAAAATAATAATTTTTATAAAGAAAGGATAAAACTAAGATTATTGTTTAACAATGATTAAAGTTGCTTTCGCACCAGTGGCTAAATTCCATTGATTTGAAGAAATTAAAATATCATTATCATCATATATTCTTAATTCAGCTGTGTTAGGGCCAGAATCACCTTGGTTCAAGGCTACAAAATCTATTTTATTAAAACCTTTCTCTAATTTTAGATTTATTCCTCTAAATGTTGAATTTAGCGTAAGGTTTTGTATTACGATTTGATCATTGACTAAAATTGATACCCTATCACCATCAACATACTCAAAATCTCTACACAAAATATTAGCAGATTTAGAGAATGTTTTAAAATCTCCAAGGTAAGAGTCACCAGTGTATTTATTTGGATTCTTATTTTTTTCTTTATTTAACCTTTTTTTTATGGACTCTCCAGGATTTAAAAAATATTCATTATCAGCTAGCATAAAATCTTTTTCATCTTTCTTTTTTTCAATCCTTTTAAAGGTAAATGAGTTAGGGTTTTTGTTGATAACTGGAGGAATTACAACAGATTTTTTTGTTGATTTTAAATCAATTTTACGAGAGTTATTATCAACTTGACAAAAGGATTTGTGTGTTAACAAAATTAAGAAAATAAAAAAAAACTTTTTCATTTTAATATTAAAAATAGAATAACAAAAACAATTCATGGCTTATTTAACAAGAAACTTATTGTATTTATATTTTGAAATAAGTCCAAGAATGAAAACAAACAGTATTGAGTAATAAACAAAATTTGGGGTTATAACTTTATCGCCACTAGCGTATGAATGCAGTCCTACAAGATAAAAGTTAACTCCAAAATAAGTCATTACAATACTTGCAAATGCAATAATTGACATTAAATTAAATAACCACTGGCCTCTCATTTTAGGAATCAGTCTCATGTGTAATACAAATGCATAAATTAAAATACTTATAAGCGCCCATGTTTCCTTGGGGTCCCAACCCCAATACCTGCCCCAACTTTCATTAGCCCACATTCCTCCTAAAAAATTTCCAATTGTTAACATAATAAGTCCAATTGTGAGAGCTAATTCATTTATGATAGTTATTTCACTTAGTTTATTTTTAATTAGAGAAGAGTTTGTCTTGGTAGATAACACCATTAAAATCAAAGCTACTATACCTAAAATCATGGCCAAAGTAAATGGTCCGTAGCTCCCTACTATTATTGAAACATGAATCATAAGCCAATAACTATCTAAAACAGGTACAAGGTTTGCAATAGACGGATCCATCCAATTCCAATGAGCAATCATTAAAATCATTGATGTTACAAATGATGTAGAGGCTAATGTTAGATCTGATTTTCTTGCAAACAATAAACCTATACCCATTGTCGCCCAAGATACATAAATCATGGATTCATAGGCATCACTCCAAGGTGCATGACCAGAGATATAACCTCTTGCTATTAGTCCAAGAGTGTGAACAATAAATAAAATAAATATGAAGGATCTAAAAACAATAAATAAATATTTAAAAGTTTTATTTATTTCTTTATTTGAAATAAAAATTTGAATTATAATAAATAAAAAGAAAATTAATCCAGCTAAGAAATAATACAAAAATAAAGTCTTAAAAATATCATATTTATTGTATAATATTTCTGCATTTATTTTATCCTGACTGGGTAAAACTTCCTCACCATATTTAATTTGAAAACCTTTTATGCTTTCAAGTATTCTTTCAGCATTTTGATAATTTTTTGAAGCAATACTTTTATCTAACTCTCTTAGATATAGGGGAATTATATTTGTTGTAAAGAGAGAATCTACCGTTTCAAAGTTTTCGGAAGAAATTTCAGAGAACGATACCCACCTGTTGTTGGAATCATTTGGAACTGGAAAGATTTTAAGTATTTCGCCTTCAAGAGCTGAAAAGAAAAGATTAACTCTTCTATCGGTTTCGATAAAATCTTTTTCAAACTGATTTGGTAATGATGACTTATACGCTTTTTCTAAATATTTTGAAATTTTATAATTTCCTTTTCCGTCAAAAAAATCAATAAAAGAAGCATACTTTTGATTAGCATCAATTCCAATTATACTTCTAATACTGTCATTACCTCTTTTAATATAAATTAATGGTTCTGAATACCATGCTAAAGGGTTTCTAAGTATAGAAATAAAGACTTGATCAGAATTTAATTCATTGTATTTGTCGGATTTACTAACTTTTCTGAGGAGTTCGGATGAAAAAGTATTTAGTGGTTTCATTCTTCCGCCTGTATCCTGAATCACAACCTCTCCAAACTTCTGTGCATGATTTTCATCAATTACATAATTTTTAATCACTGAATCAGAAATAAAGTTTTGATTTTTATGATTATAATCATTTTGAGCGAAAGAATTAGCGAAAACCAATAAAAGACTAATTGTTGTAACAATTCTTTTTTCTTTAAGTTTTCTTAATTTTTTTCCTAGATTCTTGAATCTTGTTTTACCATAAAACATTATTCCGAGAAGTCCGATGTATAATAAAATGTAGCCAAGATAAGTTATAAAAGTTCCAAAAAAATCTTTATTTACAGATAAAATTGTTCCTTTTTCATCAGGGTCAAATGAAGCTTGAAAAAATCTGTAACCTTTATGATTTAATATATGGTTCATATAAATATCGTAATCAAAGTTTTCATCTCCTTCAACACTTACTTTACTCATAAAACTGCTGTAACTTTTCTCAGTTCCAGGATATTTTTCAGCAATAAAATCATTTAATTTTATATTAAATGGAATTTGACTAAGCAATGAACCATATTTAATTGAAAAATCAAGACCAGAAACACTAAAAGTTTCATATTGATCAGCAATTCCCTTGCCACCAGCTAATTCGACAAATTCTTCAAAACCATTACTTGAAACTTTAAGTTTAAGCATATTTTGATTGGTTTCCTCATCTTCATTTTTAATAAGCTGATATTTTCCTTTAACAACTGGTTCTGGGATTACAAATTGCAAACCTACAATATTGTACAAGCTTTTATATTGAATTTCATCAAGAACATTTTTTTCTACAACACCTGAAAATTGATCAATCATCCTCATAAAGCCTCCGTTAAATGAAGAATCTATGAACAAATCATATCCATCAGAAATTATATTTATGGCGCCATCAACTTTATTGTTTAAAGAAAAGAGTACACCGTGAATATTAGTGACCTGACCTGATTCCAAATAGTGATCATGCCTTTCACCACTTGAGGCTTCCACTATTTTCAAAAATTCTAATCCAAAATCATCAGGAACAACTCCGTAATCAACATTTTCAAGAAAATCAATATATTCTATTGTAAATTTTTGTTTATTAAAATCCTTTTTGATCTTGAAACTGTTATTAGTATATTCTGAAAAAAGTACTTTTTTTTCTAATTTTTTTCTTTGGGGTTGACCATTTATTTCCCCGTCAACTAAAATTGTAAGATAAGTGTCAGTAGATAAAAACTCATTTGAATTAGAACCCTCTCTTATGGGCATAATTCCTTCATAACCTATGTATCTTGTTATTCCTGCACCAATAATTATCAAAATCCAAGATAAGTGAAGTAATAAAACAGGTAGTTTTTCTCTTGATAAAAGTCTGTATCGCTTTATGTTGTAAGTGAAATTTACAACAAACATGACCATCATTATTTCAAACCATAATGCATTATAAACTAAAATTTTAGATGCATCTGTACCATGCATACTTTCTATAAAAGTTCCAGCTGCCATGGCAGCAGAAAATGAAATAAATAAAAAAGCAGTAAGTCTAGTAGATACTAGAATCGATATTAATTTTTTAACCATTTATTGGTAAAATTACAAACTCTGCTATCCTCATTAACAGAGATATAAGTGTCAACAATTTTTTCTTTCATCCAATTTTGAATTGCATTAAGCTGTTTTTCTTTCAATGCAAGATCTTTGATTTTCAAAAAATCTTTTGAGTAATCTGCCGTATGTTCATCATACCTGTTTGATACTTTAATGATTTTAAAGCTTTGATTACCTTGTCTATCACTTTCCAATAATGGTGCCGAAACTTCATTATCACCAAGTCTTTGAATTTGATTGTAAAGAACTGGATCTATTTTGGTCAGCTCAAACCTTGTGTCACCTGTTGTTGGGTTGATTAAAACTCCACCATTATTTTTTGTAGCCTTTTCGTCAGAAAAAGATTTTGCAGCTTCTTGAAATGATATTTCTTCATCAAATATTCTTTTCCTTATTAAATCTATTTTCTTTTTTGCTTCAGCCATTGCTGAGCTAGTTATTTCAGGTACTAGAAGAATGTGTCTAACATCAACTTCTTGACCTCTTATTTTTTCTACTTTAACTATGTGCCAACCAAAATCAGTTTCAAAAGGCTCTGAAACTTCTCCTTCTTTCAATCTATATGCGATATCTCTAAATTCTTTGACCATTTGAGGTCGATTTCTATTTAAAGTATACTTTCCACCTTTTGACCGTGATCCAGGATCTTGAGAATAGAGGATAGCTTTAGTTGCAAAACTAGATCCGTTTATAACAACATCATTTCTTATAGATTCTAGTCTATCAATAACCTTTTTTTGTTCTTGATCCCCTACTTCAGGCTTAACAATAATTTGTGATATTTCTAGTTCAGCTCCAAAAACTGGGAGTTCATAATTTGGAATACTGTTGAAGAATTGTTTAACTTCTTCAGGTGTTATTTCAATTTCATCAATGATTTGCGTCTGCATCTTTTGTGATAACTGATTAACTTTGTTAATTTCAAATAACTCTTGTCGAAATGATTGTTCATCTTCTTTTTTATAAAATTCAAGAACTTTATCAATATCTCCAATTTGTTCTATAAAATAATCAATAGTTTGATCAACGTAATTATAAATTTGCTGAGAATCAACTTCAAGACTATCTTGTTCTGCATGATGAGCATACAGTTTATCTTCCATTAATTTACCAAGTAAACTACATCGATCAAGCTCTTTAGTATTAACACCTTGGGATTGTAAATCAATAATAGTTTTATCAATATCAGAGTCAAGGATTACAAAATCACCAACAACAGCAGCTAAACCATCAATTTTAATTCTTTTAAAACTATCCGTTTCATTTTGAGCAGTAGCAAAATGAATGTTTAAGAAACAAACAACAGTTGTGAATGAATTAATTAAAAATTTTAAATATCTTCTTTTGTTTTGCATTTTCTATAATTTCTCTATCAAAATTCTTTATGAAATCAACCTTCTTTTTATTAATGATTAATTCCTCTATTCTTTTATAAATATAATTCAATGGAGCTTCCTCATTAACCCCTTTAAATCCATTAACTTTTATCAAATATACATCTAATGAATCCTCTTTTGCTATGTATAACGTTTTTTTAACAATTCTATCAATTTCTTCATCATCTAGAAAACCTATTTTATTAAAAAAAAGATCTTTATTTATCCAAATACTATCATTGAGTGAATAATTTAAAAGTTGTAAAGAAATTGAGTCAAAAAAAACAAGATCATCTTGATTAAATCTTCTAAATCTTCTTTTAATTTCATTTAAATTGAAATTATTTTTATTTAACCTAATATATCTTGCTTTTACAACATCTTCATACAAAACAAAATTTGTAAAATTTAACTTATAATATTCTAAAATTTCATTTTCGTTAATAAGTGAATCAGAATTAAATGCTGCAATCTTGTTTTTGTATGAATTAACAAGTAAACTATTATAATATTCATTACTATTTTTTTTTATTCTGTTTTTTTCAAATTCACTTAAATTTATTTCAGCATTATTAATTAACAATTCATTCAACGCCCATTTCTCAATTATACTATTGACTATTAATGTTGAATCTAATCTTTGAATATTCTTAGGAATTTTTTCAATTAAATCATCATATGTAAAAAAATTTTCACCAACTTTTGCAATAATATTTTTCTCGGATTCTGTATTTAAATTACATGAAATTAATAAAAGAAAAAAGAGGGTAATTTTTCTCAATTTAACGTGAATAATTTGGAGATTCTTTAGTTATGGTAATATTGTGAGGATGACTTTCGTCAAGTCCAGCTCTTGTAATTTGAACAAATTGTGAATTATTTTTTAAATCACTAATATTTTTAGCTCCACAATAACCCATACCTGATTTAAGTCCACCAATAAACTGATGCATACTTTCAACTAAAAATCCTTTGTAGGGAACTCTTCCAACAATTCCCTCAGGAACAAATTTATTTTTATCATCGACTTTGGATTGAAAATATCTTTCTTTACTTCCCCTCTCCATTGCTTCTAGAGATCCCATTCCTCTGTAGGTTTTAAATTTTCTACCTTCTAAAATTATTGTTTCACCAGGAGACTCGTGTGTACCAGCTAGAAGAGAGCCTAACATTACACAATCAGCACCGGCAGCAATCGCCTTTGTAATATCACCAGTATGTTTGATCCCACCGTCAGCAATTATTGTTGAACCGGACCCTTTAATTTCCTTTGCAATATTATGTATAGCTGAAAGTTGAGGATAACCAACGCCTGCAACAATTCTTGTTGTACAAATAGAACCAGGACCAATTCCAACCTTAATGCCGTCAATACCAGATTTAACAAGAAATTTAGCTGCTTCAGCAGTTGCAACATTTCCTGCTACAATATCAATGTTAAAAAATTCCTTTTTAATTTTTTTTATAGTCTCTAGCACTGACTTTGTATGAGCGTGAGCAGTATCAATAACTAGAGCATCAACGCCAGAATTAAACAACATTCTTGCTCTTTCAAAAGAATCACCTGCGACACCAATTGCTGCAGCAACTCTTAGTCTTCCAAACTCATCTTTATTTGATGATGGTTTTAACGTAATTTTTTGAATATCTCTAAATGTTATTAAACCAATTAATTTATTATTATTATCAATTATCGGAAGCTTTTCAATTTTATTTTTTTGAAGAATTATTTCGGCTTCTAATAATGTTAAATCCTTGGAACCAGTAATTAAATTTCCAGACGTCATTACATCACTAATCTTCTTTTTCATATCCTTCTCAAAGCGTAAATCACGATTTGTAACAATACCAATTAATTTTCCAGATTCGTCAATAATTGGAATACCACCAATACTATATTCTTTCATACAACCTAATGCATCACTAACGTTATCATCTTTAGACAGAGTGATAGGGTCTAAAATCATTCCTGACTCTGACCTCTTAACTCTTCTAACTTTATCACTTTGGTCTTCAATAGATAAATTTTTATGAATTACTCCAATTCCACCTTCTTGGGCCATGGCAATTGCCATTTTACTTTCTGTAACAGTATCCATAGCAGCTGAAACAATTGGAACTTTCATAGGTAAATTTTTAGAAAATTTAGAATGAAGGTTAACACTATTTGGAAGAACTTCTGAATATGAGGGGACTAGTAGAACATCATCGAAGGTGAGTCCTGTTTCAATAAATTTTGATTTTGAAGTAGTCATGCAACTAGAAATAAATTGCACACAAATATAATGATTTAATATTATTAAAAATATTAATGTCATTTAAAATAGAAAAAGCTATCTTTCAATCAGGAAAACTAAAAACAAATATTAAGAAAAAAGATAGCTTTTTCAATTTTAATAATTAACTAAGTGAGATTTTGGTTGGAAAAGCTCTTATTTAGAATTATTATAAATAATATTCAAATGTATAGAAAATTATTACTTACAAAAAGAACCTTAATTAATTTTTTAAACTTTTAAAAGTTATTTAATATGATGTCCAAGAAAAACACAACATACCGTCTTTTGCACTCTCTGGATGAGGACAATTTGTTTTCTTAAAGTTTAAGCAACTTAAACAATCTGACATCTTAGAAAATGCTTTTTTAATACTATGATCTTTACAGACATTATCAATTTGTACCGATAAATTATGTTTTGAACATTTTAATGCATTTTCTAAACTTTCACAGTTTAAGCAAGTATTTACTGATTTTATCATATTACTAATATATATTGAATAACGTTTAGAAACAATATAAATTACTTTAGTACAGATGAATGAGTAAAGTGATTTTCACAATGTGGATCAAACTGTATTAA
>JBELHE010000037.1:0-15078 GCA_042091575.1 Cryomorphaceae bacterium | reverse complement strand
ATTTCTTCAAAATTATTAATATTTGAAATATGTTTATAAATTTTTTCAGATGGAAAATTTAATATATTACTTTCCTTGTTTAAGTTCATTTTAACTTTTCCAATTTTTAGGATTTTCTTTCCAATTAATAAGCATTTTTAAATCTTTTTGATCGATATTTTTCTGTTTAATCGCTTCTTCAATTAAGTAATCATAAGAACTTAATGAATAGTTTATGATTTTTTGATTTTTAAAATTATTTATAGCTTCATTAAACCCATATGTAAATATGCTCAAGAGACCAATTAGATCTAATTTATTTTCAATAACTGACTTACATGCACTTAAACTGCTCATCCCAGTACTTATTAAATCCTCGATAACTAAAACCTTTTGGTGATCATTAAAACTTCCTTCGATACTATTTTTTCTTCCATGTTGTTTTTTACTTGATCTAATGTAAATAAACGGCTTTTTTAACTGCACAGCCACCATCATTCCAATTCCAATTGCACCTGTAGCAACACCTGCAATAACTTCAGTTTTTTTAAATTTTTTATCTATCAAAATACAAAGTTCTTGACAGATATATTTTCTGGTTTCAATATCTGATAAAATCAGTCGGTTATCACAATAAATGGGTGATTTAATTCCTGAAGCCCATGTAAATGGATTTTTTGGATTCAATTTTATTGCATTAATTTGTAAGAGTCTTTTTGATGTTTCTATTGCTGTTTGATCATTAAAAATCACATCACAAATGTATAAAGTTTTTGCCAATCGTCTTCCAATTATTTTAACTTCTAAGAATAAGTATTTGATTTCTAAAAATGGATTCCTACTTTCAAGTCTAGATATTGATGAGATTTTAAAAAAAGTTAGAAAATATAAAAAGATCTATCTCTATTATCCAAAGAAAAAAAATTTGTTAAAAGAATTTAAAAATAAGATTAAAACAATTCATGCGTCAGGTGGAATTGTAAATAATAAAAAAAACCAGATATTATTTATCTTTCGAAGAGGTAAATGGGACCTACCAAAAGGCAAAGCAGAAATAGGTGAAACAAAAAGACAAACAGCATTAAGAGAAGTTAAGGAGGAAACAGGTGTTAAAGAGTTAGTCATTAATGGTTTTTTTAAAACTACTTTTCACTTGGTTAGAAATAATGGCAAATACTTTCTAAAAGAAACTAATTGGTATTTAATGAACTCAAAATATGATGGAAAATTATTTCCTCAGCTTGAAGAGGGAATAAAATCAGTAAAGTGGAAAAATGTAAAACAAATCAATAAAATCAAAGAAAAAACATTTAAAAATATATCAATTATTTTGAATGATTATTTGAAAGAATTTCATAAATAGATTGAGGAACTAACTTCTGGTATTTTCCATTGTTAATAATTAATTCTCTAACAATTGAGCTGCTAATAAAAGAGGATTTAGCAGATGTAAGTAAAAAAATTGTTTCAATTTCAGAAAGCATCCTGTTTGTTCTAGCAATAGCTTTTTCAAATTCAAAATCACCAGTATTTCTAACCCCTCTAACAATAAAATTAGCACCTACTTTATTACAAAAATCAATTGTCAAACCATTATAACTTTCAACAGAAACTTTTGGATTGTTTTTTATTACACTTCTAATGTGTCTAATCCTTTCATTCACATTGAACATTGTCTTTTTATTTCCGTTCAATCCTACACCTATAATTACCTCATCAAAAATTGTTACACTTCTATTTAAAATATCATGATGACCCAAAGTAAATGGGTCAAAAGTGCCGGGAAATATTGCCTTTTTCATGGAATCAAATTTATATTATTTTAACTTATTTTGAATTATTTCCGTAAATAGATCTTTTAACTTAATATTTTTAAGCGCAACTTGTTTCGGAAAAATACTTTGATTTGTCATTCCTGGGATAGTATTAATTTCAAGAAAATAAATAATATTACTTTCAACTATAAAATCAATTCTTGAAAAGCCTGGTATTTTTAAAATTCTATAAATTTCCTCGGCTTGATTCTTTAACATGTACTCTAATTTCATGTTAATTTTTGCAGGTGTAAAATCTTTATGTTTTCCCTCATATTTAGCTTCATAATCAAAAAAATCATTTTCAGAAATTAATTCAGTTACGCCTAACGCATGAATTTCACCTCCATTATTAATAATACCAACTGAGTATTCTCTTCCATCAATAAATCTTTCAATTATTATTTCATTGTCAATTTTGAAAATATTTTTAATATATTTTTTTGCATCCTTTTCATCATATGCCTTGTAAACACCTAAACTACTTCCTGAATTATTAGCTTTAATAAACATTGGAAAATCTAGATCTCTAATTATATCTTTTAAATTATAGTTTTCTTCTTTTTTTAACAAAAAAGATCTTGCTGTTTTAATTGAAAAATTTGAAAGATAATCAATACATTTTTTTTTATTGAATGTAAGTTTAGCAGTTTCGGAATTAGGACCAGTGAAATGTATACCTAAATTTTCAAAATACTTTTGAAGAACCCCATTTTCACCAGGATTACCATGTATCATCATAAAAACTAAATCAAAATTTATAATGTTATTATTAATTAACAAAGTGAAGTTATCTTTATTAATTTTATGCTCATTATTAAGGGAATCAATATAAACCCATTTATTTTTTTCAATAATTACCTTGAAAATATTATATAAATTATCATCTAAAGTTTTTACGACATTATTACCACTTTTAATTGATATATTATATTCTAGCGAATATCCACCCATGACAACTGCAATATTTTTTTTCATGAATTTTAATTTTTTCGGAATTTAAAGATACTTATTTATATATATTTGTTTACACAGTTTTTATATGAAATTCTTTTATAGTAGAGCCTTTATTAAGCAAATTTTCTTAGCAATTATAATCTTTTCTGTAATAATATTGTTTTCAATTATATTCTTATTTTTTTACACCAATCAAACTAGTAAAGTGATAGTTCCTGATTTAATTGGATATAATTTAGAGGAAGTTGAGAAAATTGTAAATAAAAATAAACTTAGATTTGAAGTAATCGATTCTTCTTTTTTTAACCCAAATTTTGAAAAAAAATCTGTCTTAGAACAAATCCCAAAGTCAAACAAAAATGTTAAAAAAAATAGAAAAATATATTTAACAATTAATCCCTCAAGCTATGGAAATGTTATTCTTCCAAATTTAATTCAATTAACTAAAAGGAATGCTGAGTCAACCCTTTCAGCACTTGACTTGGAATTAGGCGAAATTTCTTATGAAGATAATATTGGAAAAGATATGGTACTTAAGGTTATATATTTGAACTCTGAAATTAAAGAGGGATATATTATCCCAAAAAAATCTAAAATTGATTTTGTTTTAGGTAACGGTATAAAAAATTAAAAATTGCAAGAGTCAGAACAAAATGATGAACTATTTGAACATTTTTGCTTCAAAGTAGACAATGGTCAGGAACCTTTAAGAATTGATAAATTTTTAATGAACAGAATTGAAAATGCATCAAGAAATAAAATACAATTAGCTGCAAAAAATGGTTTTATCCGTGTAAATAGCAATTCAGTAAAACAAAACTATAAAGTAAAACCTGGTGAAGAAGTTAAAGTAATGTTTTCTTATCCTCCTTTTGAAAACCTTCTTAAACCTGAAAAAATTGATTTTCAAATTATATTTGAGGATAAGGATGTATTAGTTGTAAATAAACCCCCAAATCTTGTTGTGCACCCTGGTCATGGAAATTATTCAGGCACCTTATTAAATGGTATTTTACATCATGTTAAAGATCTTCCTGATAATACTAGTGGAAGACCTGGATTAGTACATAGAATTGATAAAGATACAAGTGGTTTGTTGGTTGTTGCAAAGACTGAAATTGCGATGAGAAATTTATCTGAACAATTTTTTCTAAAACAAACTAAAAGAAAATATATTGCCCTTACATGGGGATGTTTCAATGATAAATATGGAATTATTAATAATTATTTGGCAAGAGATAAAAAAAACAGAATGATAATGTCGGTGACTGATGATGAAGATTTTGGCAAGAATGCAATAACTCATTATAAAGTTTTGGAAGAATTTAATTATGTTAGTTTAATTGAGTGCAGGTTGGAGACTGGAAGAACCCATCAGATTAGAGCTCACATGAAATATTTGGGAAATCCAATTTTTAACGACGAAAGATATGGTGGCAATAAAATTGTAAAGGGAACAATATTTACAAAGTATAAACAGTTTGTAGAAAATTGTTTTAAAGTTCTTCCTAGACAAGCTCTTCATGCTAAAAGTCTTGGCTTCATTCACCCCAGAACAAATAAGACCATGAGTTTTGAAACTGAATTACCAAACGATATAAAATTGTGTTTGGAAAAATGGAAAAATTATTCAAAAAATAATTAATTTTAAATATGAAAATTTTAATATCACCTGCTAAATCTCTAGATTTTAATAGTGAAATAGGTAGTTTTAATTGTACACAACCAAAATTTTTAAATAAAACACAATTAATTAATAGTTCACTCAAAGAAAAAAAACCAAATGATTTAAAAAAAATTCAGAATATTTCAGAAAAACTAGCTGATTTGAATTGGACTAGAAATAATGATTTCAATGTAACTCATAATTATAAAAATTCTAGACCAGCATTATTTGCTTTTAATGGAGATGTTTATGATGGAATTGATGCTAAATCTCTTTCTTCCGACAATATTAACAACTTACAAAACCAGCTTAGAATTTTATCTGGCTTATATGGCATGCTTAAACCACTAGATCTTATTCAACCATACAGGCTTGAAATGGGTACAAAATTGTCTTTAAATGGATCAAAAAATCTTTATGAGTTCTGGACAGATATAATTACAAACGAACTTATTAATGAAACTAAAAATGATTCATTAATAATTAATCTTGCAAGTAACGAATATTTCAATGTATTGAACAAAAATTCTATTGAATCAAGAATAATTACACCAGTTTTTAAAGATTTTAAAAATGGTAATTATAAAATTATCTCTTTCTATGCAAAAAAAGCCAGAGGACTAATGGTAAGATATATTGTCGATAATAAAGTTGAAAGTATTGACAACTTATTATCATTTAATTCATCAGGTTACACTTACAGTGAAAATCTTACAGATGACAAAAACAGGCCTGTATTCATCAGATAAAGTAACTTAATTTTTGCAATCAAGCAATTAATATTTTACAATAACTTATTGAATCTAAAGTATTTTACTTAAATACTAAATTCTACAATAATTCAATTTTAATATATCAAAAAATAATAAAATGTAATTTTTCATTACATAAATTATGTAGTTCATAATATTTATCACAAATTGAGCTCTCTATTAATTTTCCAGAGATTGAATTAATAACTTATAATATAAATTTATGAAGTTAGTTCAAAATTATAGTCAATATCCTGAAATGTTCGATGAAATGTTTGATAAAAAGGGTATCACGAGGGATATTTATAAAAATTTTGAAAAATTCCTAAATAGATCTTCAGTAAAAAACCTTAACAATATGAAAGAGTTTGCACAACAATTTTTCATGAATCAAGGAGTTACCTTTACTGTTTATGATAATGATGAGGGTGTTGAGAAAATTTTTCCTTTTGATATAATCCCAAGAATAATTTCATATTCTGACTGGAAAATTATTGAAAGTGGAATAAAGCAAAGAATAACAGCCTTAAACTTATTTATAAAGGATATTTATCATGAACAATTTATATTAAATGATAATATCATTCCTGCTGAATTAATAATATCTAATCCAAATTATCTTCGAGAAATGAGAAATATCAATGTTCCCAATGATATTTACACACATATCTCAGGTATAGATTTAATTAGAAATGAGGATGGTAAGTTTTTTGTTTTAGAGGATAATTTAAGAACACCATCAGGCGTAAGTTATATGTTGGAAAACCGTGAAATTACAAGAAGATTATACCCTGAAATGATTCCACAGGAAAAAGTTCAATCGATTAGTGATTATCCAAACTTGTTGTATAATAAGTTAAAATCATTATCAAATAAAAAAAATCCTGTAGTAGTTATGCTAACTCCCGGTTTGTATAATTCTGCTTATTACGAACATACTGCATTAGCTAGATTGATGGGAGTAGAGCTTGTTGAAGGCAGTGATTTAGTAGTTGATAACCATTATGTTTTTATGAAAACAGCTGGTGGTCTGAAAACTGTTGATGTTATTTACAGACGAATTGATGATGATTATTTAGATCCATTAAATTTTAAAGTCGATAGTGTTCTTGGTGTAGCAGGAATAATGGATTCATTCAGGCAAGGTAATGTTATACTTATCAATTGCCCAGGTGCAGGAATAGCTGATGACAAGGCTATTTATACATACGTTCCTGACATGATATCATATTATTTGAATGAAGAACCAATTCTTGAAAATATTAAGACTTATAAACTCACAAATAAAGATGAAAAAGAATATGTTTTAAAAAATATTGACAAGCTAGTTTTAAAAAGAACTGATGGTAGTGGAGGATATGGAATGCTCATGGGAAAATCAGCAACTCAAGATGAAATTGATAAATATAAATTAAAAATCAAAAAAGAACCTGAGATGTACATAGCACAGCCGACACTTAATCTTTCAACATCACCATGTTTGATTGAAAATTCATTACATCCAAGGTGTGTGGATTTAAGACCGTTTGCAATTTACGGTTCTGATGGAATTGAAGTTTGTCCAGGTGGTCTCTCAAGAGTAGCATTAAAAAAAGGTTCATTAGTCGTTAATAGTTCTCAGGGTGGAGGAAGTAAAGATACATGGATAGTAAAAAATTAACATGTTAAGTAGAGTAGCTAATAATTTATTTTGGATGGATAGATATATGGAAAGAAGTTATGGATTATTAAATTTAATTAAGACTAATTATAACTCAACCTTGGACACCGGCGATTACGATTCATGGAATGGTATATTAAGATCATATATGGGCATTGATAAAAATATTTCAAATGAAAATTATCAAGATTCAATATCTGTAATTGATTATATGATATTTAATAACTCAAATCCAAATACATTAATTAATATGATAACTAAAGCTCGTGAAAATGCAAGAAGTGTTCAAGAACATATCTCTCGAGAAATTTGGATCTCAATTAATAAATATTTTTTAAAAATTACAGATAAAAAGTTTTATAAATATTATAAAAAAAATGATCCTATTGACTTCATTAATGAGTTAACTCAATTTCATCACATATATTACAGTGTGGCTGATATATCGCAAGAGAGAGGCAATGCCTTTTGTTTTATGAATCTTGGAAAATATTTTGAAAGAATTCTTCAGAGTATTGATTTTTTAAGTGTCAAAATTGATATTCTAGAATCTAGTAAAAACGATTTAAATGAATCATATTTTTGGAAAAATCTTTTAATCTCAATTGGTGGATATCAATTATATATTAAAACCTATAAATCAATCTTTAATGTTGAAAATATTATTGAAATGATAACAATTAATCAGTTTTTTCCCCGTTCAATTAAATTTAGTGTTGATAAACTTTATTCTCATATTACAAGACTTAACGAATTTAATAAACCAGAAAATAATGGTTTAATATTTTTAACAGGTAAGATGAAAAATGAATTGACTTATACTTCAATAAGTTCTATCAAGGAAGAGGGGCTTAAAAATTTTGTTTATAAAATTCAATATGACTTAAATTCTATATCTAAGGAAATTAATAACACATATTTTTATCAAAATATCTAATGAAAAGATTTTTTCTTAAACATACAACCACATATAATTATTCAAATTTTGTTTATGAAAGTTCAAATAAGCTTCATTTATATCCTTATAATGATTTAAATCAACAGATTGTAAACCATAAAATAAACATCCCTGGAAATCCATTGATTGACTCCTACATAGATGATTATAATAATAGAGTAGGTTTTTTTACTTACACTCCCCCTCATAAATTTCTAAGAATCACATCAGAAGCAGAGATTATAAAAAAAAGAATTATTACGCCAGAAGATACAATGGATGTTGATGAACAATGGAAGCTCTTAAAAAAATTAAAATTATCTTTTGATTTTCTACCTTTTTTGAAATTTCAACATAGTTCATTAAATAAAGAACTTATAAAAGTTCTTGAATCTTGTAAATTTAAATCCGCATCCCCACTAGATGTTGCTGACAATTTATGTGAATATGTTAACAAAAACTTTAAGTATAAAAAGGGAGTCACAAATGTTTTTACAAATATTGAAGAAGTATGGTATTTAAAAACAGGAGTTTGTCAGGATTTTACAAATATTTTAATTCAACTTTGCAGAATTGCTGAAATACCAACTAGATACGTAAGTGGATATGTTTTTGCTGCTGGCAGATTTAGAGGAGCTTCAGCTACTCATGCATGGGCAGAAGTTTATATTCCTAACTATGGATGGCTTGGATTAGATCCTACAAATAATTGTATTGCCGACATTTATCATATTAGGTTAGCTGTTGGTAGAAACTATGGAGATTGCTCACCTGTCAAAGGTGTTTACAAGGGAAATGAAAAGCAGATTATGAAAGTAAACGTAATCTTAGATACTAAGAAAATTAAATCCACAGATGAGCTAATTTTAGAAAATTCTTCATCTTCAACTCTTGATAAAGAAGAGACTGATAATTCAAATAGTTTTCAAAAACATCTTCAAATGATGCAGCAGCAGCAGTAACTAATTAATTTTTAATTCATTAATAAATTTTTTTGTTTGTTTAATGCCGTATTTGGTTAACATATTTATAAAAGCAGATCCTATAATAACTCCATTACTATTAATTGACGCAACTTTTCTAGTTTCCTTATTGCTAATTCCAAAACCAACAAGTAATGGAGATTTTAATTTCATTTGATTAATTCTTTTAAAATATTTTATAGTTTCATCACCAAATATTTTTTGAGCACCAGTCGTGCTGTAGCTACTAACCATATAAATAAATCCATCAGAAATCTCATCAATGAATCGTATTCGTTTTTCTGATGTTTGAGGTGTTATTAAAAACATGTTTTGTAAATCATGATCTTTAAAAAGATCATGATAATATTCGTAATAAATATCGACTGGTAGATCGGGGATAATTAATCCATCAATTTCACATTGTTTACATTTTTTACAAAATTTTTCAATTCCAAATTGTATAATTGGGTTTAAGTAACCCATAATTATTATGGGTAGATTAGTAACAGAGCGGAGATTATTTATTTGTTCAAATAAAACATTGGTATTCATACCATTAATTAATGCTTTAGTAGAACTTTCTTGAATTGTAGGACCATCTGCAAGTGGATCACTAAATGGCAAACCAATTTCAATCATATCAACTCCAGATTTATCAAGTTCTTTAATGATAGCCATTGTATCATCAAGGTTTGGGTATCCAGCTGTAAAGTATATAGATAAGATATTTTTCTTATTTATAAATGCTTCTCTAATCCTATTCATCAATTATAATTTAAAATATTCAATATATGTATCTAAATCTTTGTCGCCTCTTCCTGAGCAGTTAAAAACTAGTATATCATTTGGTTTAAATTTTTTCTTTTCTAAAACAGCAAATGCATGCGAAGTTTCTATGGCAGGGATAATTCCTTCTGTTTGAGATAAAATCAAGCCCCATTTCATTGCATCTTTATCCGTAATTGAAATAAATTCACCCCTTTTACTTTTAAATAGGTTTGCATGCATTGGTCCCACGCCTGGATAATCAAGACCTGCGGAAATTGAATATGGCTCAGTTATCTGTCCATCTTTTGATTGCATTAATAGTGTTTTTGCACCGTGAATAATACCTGTTTTCCCTAAAACTGAAGTTGCAGCACTTTCTCCCGTATCAATTCCTTTACCTGCTGCTTCAACACAAATAATTTTTACATTTTTATTATCAAGAAATGGATAAAATAGTCCAGCAGCATTACTCCCACCACCTACACAGGCAATTACATAATCTGGAGATAACCTTTTTTCCATTTTATTTAATTGTTGAATAGTCTCTTCGCCAATAATTGATTGAAATCTTGCAACCATGTCCGGATAAGGATGAGGACCAACAACTGATCCAATTATGTAATGAGTATCTACTGGATTATTAATCCAGTCTCTAATGGCTTCATTAGTAGCATCTTTCAAAGTTTTACTTCCAGATGTAGCAGGTCTAACTTCTGCACCTAGCATTTTCATTCGGGCAACGTTAGGTGATTGTCTTTTAATATCAACTTCACCCATATAAATAATACATTTTATACCCATTAATGCACATACAGTTGCTGTTGCTACTCCGTGTTGACCAGCTCCAGTTTCAGCAATAATTCTTTTTTTCCCAAGCTCTTTTGCAAGTAAGATTTGTCCTATTGTGTTATTAATTTTGTGAGCTCCGGTATGACATAAATCCTCTCTTTTCAGATAGATTTTAGTATTATATTTTTTGGAAAGTCTTTTTGCATAATAAAGAGGAGTTGGTCTCCCAACGTATTCTTTTAAAAGTTTGGAAAATTCATTTTTAAAGCTTTTAGTAGATGAAATTTTTATATAATTATTTCTAAGTTCTTCAATATTAGGATATAGCATTTCTGGTATAAATGCACCTCCAAATTCACCATAGAATCCTTTTGAATTTATATTATAAGTTTTCATTTTATTGATTTTATAAATTGTTTAATTGTTTCTGTGTTTTTTAATCCTGGTTTAATTTCAAATTTTGAGTTGATATCAATGCCAATTAATTTAGGTAACTTTTTTTTAATATTTGCGATCTCTTTAGTTGATTCTAAACTAATTCCTCCACTGAGGATAAATTCTTTTTTATGATTATAGTTTAAAAGAACATTCCAGTTAAATTTTTCCCCTGATCCCCCATAAGATTTTGTCAAAGTGTCAAAAAGGTAATATTTACAATGGTTACTGAAAATTTTTGTTTGATCCATTTTAAAATTTTCATCAATTCTAAAGGCTTTTATTACTTTACAGAAAGCACTAATCTCTTCACAAAAATCCTTACTCTCATCTCCATGCAATTGAACATATTCAAGACTATATTTTCTTACCTTCTTTTTAATTATTTCAATTGATTCATTTACAAATACTCCAACATATTTTTTTGTTGATTTCGGAACAAAATTTAAATCAAAAAATCTTGGTGATTTATTATAAAAAATTAATCCCATTAAATCTAAATTTAAATTCATTAACTGATTTATATTATCAATATCGTTTAAACCACAAACTTTAATTACCATTATAATTCTTCCATAAATTTTTTTAAACTTAAACCAGGATCTTTAGATTTCATAAACCTTTCACCAATTAAAAATCCATCAAAACCTTTTTCTGATAATAATTTAATATCATTAGAACTTTCAATACCGCTTTCAGAAATTTTAACTATTTCAGAGGGAATTTTACTACATATTTCTGTACTGTATTTTAAATTAACTTCAAATGTTTTTAAGTTTCTGTTATTGACTCCAACTATATCGATATTAGTCAAATCACATTTATATAACTCATCTAAAGAATGAATTTCAGTTAAGACATTAAGATCAAGCTCTTTAGCTAATCTTGAGTATTCTGAAATTTCTTTTTTAGTTAATATTGATGCAATTAGTAAGATTGCATCAGCACCAATAGATTTAGATTCAATTATTTGATACTCATCAACAATAAAATCTTTTCTAAGTATCGGAATATTACATGTTTCTTTCACAATTTTCAAATCATTATTTGATCCACCAAAAAAATATTTGTCAGTTAAAACAGAAATTCCTGTAGCTCCATTTTTTTCATATCCTGAAACAATATCTTCGGTTTTGGTTAAAAAATTAATTTCACTTTTAGATGGAGATTTTCTTTTATGTTCAGCAATTATTGAAATCTTTTTTTCTAATATTCTCTTTGCAAGATTTTTTGTTGGCATATCAAAATAATTACTTTTTTCAAGTAATGAATAAGAATTCATATTCTTTAAATTATAAACTTCAGACTTTTTCCTTTTTGTTATTTTTTCTAGAATATTCATTTACTAATATTGAGAAGTTTTTTAAATGATTTGAGAGCTTTTTTACTTTCAATTGATTCTTTACAAATATTTAAACATTCATCAATATCTTTGGATGATATTGTTTTCACTGCTAATGCAGCATTCGCAGTAACCACATTTTTTTGAGCAATGGTGCAGTCATCATTTAAAATATCCATAAAAATCTTGGATGAACTCTCTATGTTTGATCCACCAGCAATTTGATTTTGCTTTAATTTATTGAAACTAAAATAGCTTGAATCCAATATCATTTCATTTTTATTATCAATTAATCTAAATTCATCTGTTAATGAAACTTCATCATATCCATCTAAAGAATATAAAACAGAAAATTTTTTTTCAGTATTTCTAAAAACATGACCATATAATCTTGCCAAATCTAAGCTGTAAACACCTGTTATTTGATTTTTTGGTTCGCATGGGTTAACAAGTGGTCCTAGTATGTTAAAAAAAGTTTTAAAGC
Organism: Cryomorphaceae bacterium; assembly: GCA_042091575.1. Classification (GTDB taxonomy): domain Bacteria; phylum Bacteroidota; class Bacteroidia; order Flavobacteriales; family Flavobacteriaceae; genus Eutrophosalina. Next base: position 2,530 of record JBELHE010000037.1, on the reverse strand, counting down.
CAAGGTTTTTTCTAACTGGAGCAACATTCTTCATTGCTGGGTGAAATAGTGGGGCATGTAAAAAAGTGATATTGGCTTCTTCTATACATTTTCTCAAATGATTAATGTCATTTGAGAATTTAACCCCAAGATTTTCTAAAACATTACTTGATCCACACCCAGATGAAACACCATAATTTCCATGTTTAGTAACCGAAAACCCTGCACCAGCCACAATAAATGAAGAAATTGTTGAAATGTTAAAAGTATTTTTTCCATCACCACCTGTTCCACATAAATCAATTGTGTTTAAATCACTAAAATCAACCTTAAGACAAAGTTCTAATAATGCATCCCTAAATCCTTCAATTTCCTCAACATTAGGTGTTCTCATTTTATAGACTGTCAAAAATGAAGAAATTAGAGCTTCATTGTGTTGTTTTGTTGAAATTTCTAACAAAATTGATTTAGCCTGTTGGTAGCTAAGAGTCTCATGTTCAAAAAGTTTTTCTAATATTTTTTTCATTATGTGTTAATCCAGTTTTTTAATAGTTTTTTACCATGGTCCGTAAGAATTGATTCTGGATGAAATTGTACACCCCATAATTTATATTTCTTGTGTTTAAATGCCATTATATTTTTATCAAAATCTTCAGCGAGTAGATCAAAATCATCATTTAATTTTTTTACTACCCATGAGTGATAACGTCCCACTTTCAAAGTTTCGGGAATTGAGTTGAAAAGTATATCCTTTCTAACAACTTTAATATCAGTAGAAATTCCGTGAAAAACATCATTTAAATTCAATAATTCACACCCTAATGCTTCAGCTATCGCTTGATGACCTAAACAGACTCCTAAAAAATTTTTTGTTTTATGATATTTTAAAATAATGGATTTTAAAAGTCCAGCCTCATCAGGGATACCTGGTCCTGGTGAAAGTAAAATTTTATTAAAGCTTTGAACATAGTTAATATCAATTTTGTCATTTCTAAAGACTTCTACCTCACAATCCAAATCTTCTAAATAATGTACGAGATTGTAAGTAAATGAATCATAATTATCAATTACTAAAATTTTGTTTTTCATTTTTCTTCTGCTTTTTCAATTGATTTAATTAATGCTCCAACTTTATTGTAAACCTCATTTAATTCATTTTGTGGGATGGATTTTGAAACAACTCCGGCTCCAGCTTGAAAATATAAAGCTTGATTTTTTGACAAAAAGGATCTTATAATTATAGCATGGTTATAGTTCCCATGAATATCTATCATCCCTATTGCCCCCCCATAGAATTGTCTTTTAGAAGTTTCATATTTATTTATTAATTCCATTGCTTTATATTTTGGCGCTCCTGTCAGAGTTCCAGCAGGAAAAGTGTTTCCAATTATTTCTTTGGATTTAGATTTTAGATAACCAGTAACCTTGGAAACTAAATGAATAACATGTGAATAAAATTGAATCTCTCTATCTTTTTCAACAACCACATTGTTACAAGATCTACTCAAATCATTTCTAGCTAAATCTACCAGCATCATATGTTCACTATTTTCTTTATCATCTTTTAGTAATTCTTCAGCCTTTTCTTTATCATAATTATCATCGCCCGTTCGTTTAAATGTGCCTGCAATTGGATGAATTTCTGCTTTTTGATTATTAATAACTAACTGAGCTTCAGGTGAGCTACCAAAAATTTTAAAATTTCCATAGTCAAAGTAAAAAAGATATGGGGAAGGATTTATAGATCTTAGCTTTCTGTAAACGTTAAAATCATCTCCATTAAAGGGTTGAATAAACTTTCTAGATAAAACTATTTGAAAAACATCTCCCCTTAAACAATGAGAAATTCCTTTTTTTACTAATTGTAAAAAATCTCCATCTGACATGTTTGATTTGATATTACCGTATTTTTTAAAATTGAAAGTACTAATAGATTTATTTAATATTAATTTTTCAATTTTAAGTATTTCATTTTTATTTTCTGAATAACTTATAATTGTAGATTGATTATTAAAAGTATTTACAACTATAATATTTTCATATAAACAATATAACATTTCAGGTATATTATCACCATAATTTTTATTTTCAAGTTTAATGTTTTCAAAATAGTTTATTGAATCATAGCTCATATATCCGTAAATTCCTTTGGACTGAAACTTATCTTTTTTCCATTTACTTGAAAATTCGAAAGAATTCATGAACTCGCTCAGTCTATTAAAAATTGAACCCTGATCTTTTATTAGATCTAAAGTTTTTTCTTTGTTAGGATAATTTATTTCAAGGTTATTATTCTCTAATTCGAATTTTGCAATTGGCTTAAAACATATGTATGCATAACTATTATCCTTTGAGCTATAATCACTACTTTCTAACAATATAGAATTTGCATAATTATCTCTGATCTTCAAATAAATACTTACTGGAGTTAGTGTATCTGTAATAATCTCTTTTCTGTTCTCTGTTAATTTAAATTTCATACAAAAAAAAAGGCCTGTCGCATAGACAAGCCTTAAATATTTTTTTATTACAAACTTATAGCGACAATAGC